>JAICUO010000348.1 GCA_025935815.1 Streptosporangiaceae bacterium | reverse complement strand
ACGAGCCCCGCTTCGACGAGACGCGGCTGGACAACATGCGCGCCATCGGCACCGGGCCGATGCAGGCCCGCTCCGCGACCGGGCTGCTCGCCCGGCCCGCTGAGCACCCGATGAGCTGGCCCGACGACACGTCGCTGGACAACTTCGCCGGCCTTGACTTTGACGACATGCCCGAGGTGCGGCCGGAGCCCCGCTCTCGCGCCGTCGCCGCCGCGCTGCGCGAGGCGGCGCCGCTGCAGGAGGACACGGGCAGCCAGCGCGCCGTCGGCCGCCGTCGCGGGCGCAACAGCGACCGCCGTCAGTGGCTAGCGCTCGGCGCCGTCGCCGTCGTGGCGGTCGGCGCGATCGCCGGCGTGCTGTCCAAGTTCGCGTTCTCCGGCCCCAGCGGCCCCGCTCACACGATCTCCACGCCGAGCCAGCTGGACTCCTACACTCGCAATCCCAACCTGGAGAAGGCGATGAAGGTCAGCCAGCTGCGTGACGACGTCATGCAGTCCAGCGCCGGCCAGGCCTCGAACGTGGTCTCCGCCCTGTACTCGATGGGCAATGCGGCCCCCGGCCAGGGCGGCAACCTGCAGGCGTTCATGTTCGTCGGCGGCAACCTCGCCAACAGCGACCCCGGCACCTCCCTCACCAGCTTCGAGCAGACCTACCCGCATGCCCAGGTGGTGCCCACCGGAGCGCTCGGCGGGAAGGCCGCGTGCACCCAGGCCGTATCCCAGGGCGAGCAGGTTTCGATGTGCGTGTACTTCGACAACGACAGCTTCGGCACTTTCATGTCGCCGTCGATGAGCATCACTCAGCTTGAGCACGTCATGCAGGCCGCGCGCCCCGGCGTCGAGCACGTCAAGTAATACCTAGCCAAGCGAAGAGCAGCCGCCTGCTGAGATAGCAGGCGGCTGCTGCGTTCTAGCGAGCTCAGTGTTTTCGCGAGTTCAGTGTTTTCGCGAGCCCAGTGCCGGCGGCTACTCGCCGGCCGGTCCCGCCGCCTCGGGGGAAACCGCCTGGTCAGCGTCGGCCGGCTTCGCGGCTTCCGCCTTCCCGGGGTCCACGGGCCCGGTGGCCGTGGCCAGCCCCGCGGCCGCCGCCGCGCGGGCCGCGCTCGGCCGCCTGCGGACCGACAGCCGCGTGACCGCCAGCATGAACGCCACCCCGAGCGCCGCCAGCCCGGCCAGCTGCGCGTCGATGACCGGCGTGCCGATCGGCATCGCGTTGGAGTTCGCCACTCGCTGGGCTACCTCGCGGCTGCCCGGGCTGCTCCCGTTCGGGGCCGGGGTCGGCACCGCCGACGAATTCACCGTCGGGAACAGTCCCGATGCGTTGCCGCCGGGGGCGAGGCTGGTAGAGCCCGCGCTGCCAATCGTCGGCAGGCTCCCGAGCGGGAGCGGCGACGTCACCCCGCCGCCGCCCGGGCCGCCCGCGGGATTGGGGGCGCCGGGATTGCTGCCGGGCGGGCTGGACGAGCCCGGCGGGCTGGTGGTGGCGGGCGGGCTGGTGGTGGCGGGCGCCGTCACCGAGACCCCGACCCCCGCCGCCGCGGTCTTGGTCAGGTGCGCCGCGCTCAGTGACGCGGTCAGCTTGACCGAGCTGACCGAGGTGGCCGTGGCGGGCACGGTGACCTTGGCCAGCACCTCCCGCGCGGCCGATCCGGAGGTGACCGTGCCGAGGCTGCACGCGGTGCTGCCGTCCTGGCTACCGCAGCCGAAGCTGAACGCGGCCTTCTGGCTCGCCGGCGCCGTCGCCAGCCTGATCACGACGCTGGAGGCATCGCCGTTCTGCGCCCACACGCCGATCTGCCAGCTGGCCGCCTGCCCGCGCGCGATGCTGTCTTGACTGCGCTGCACGCTGACGCACAGGCTCGGCTGCGGCGTGGTTGCGTTCCGCGCGCGGAACACGGCCAGCGTGGCCGTCATCGGCGTCTGCGCGGCCGAGGTTTGCGGGGTGCTGTCCGACGTGGACGGCGTCCCGGACCCCGAAGTACCAGTGGTCCCCGAGGCGGGCGGGGTGGTCGTGTCGGCGGAACTGCTGGTCGGAGTGCCTGACGTCGAGGTCGGCGGCGATGACGACTGCGTCTGCGTGGCCGTTCCCGACGAGCTCGGCGGAGGCGTCGTGCCGCCACTGCTGGGCGGCGTTGCGGAGGGTGGCGTTGAAGAAGGCGATGTCGGCGAAGGCGGTGGGGTGGTCGGCGGTGGGGTGGTCGGCGGTGGCGTGGTGGACGCCGGCACCTGCACCAGCTGGCATTGCCAGACCGGCGGCGAACTGGTCACCGTCCCGCCGGCGCCGCCCGGTGTCATCGTGGCCGCCATGCCCGCCGGCGCGAACGCCGCGCTCGCCGCGAAGCCCGCCGTCGCGGTGAAGAGCGTCCCTCCCGCCATGAGGCCGATCGCTACTGGTCGTACTCGTGCGAAGCACATGTGAGGCACCCTGCCCGTGCTGCTCGATACTCGTATGTCTGCCCCTCTGCCGGCACTACCTACCCAGCAGCCCCCTGCCTGATCGTGGTGGCGCTCCTTTATTAGGCCCGGATTGCCGCTCACGGTTCACGATTGTCTCTCATATACGGTTCTCGCGCGATCGCAGGATGGGTGGTTTGCCGCTGTTGGCGGAAAATTCGTCGCTCAGCTGCCGAAACTATCCACTGTGGGTATTTAAGTAACTACCTGTAGCGACATCGTGAGTCATGTCACAGACTAATTAACGGAACTCGGGGCATAGCCCCCCCGCATCTGTCGTTAACTTGTGGCAGACAGCACCCAGGCGTGCGATGGTTGCTCTCCCGTAGCAACGTGTCGCCTAGACCCGCGTCGACATCCGCGCCCCTGCCCTAGCTACTGTGCGTCGCACTGGCTGGCAGCGCCCCTGGGTGAGAGCGAAGCGCCGCTCTTTGGTGCCGACCTAAGGTTCCCTCCCTTGTTCACTCGCAAGAACGCCTCTGTGTCCCTGTTCCGTGAGGCTTGCCGGGCCGAGCTTCGCGCCGGGAAGCGCGCCGCGCGCCGTGCCCTCCTGCGCAAGCCCTCGCGGACAACCGTCATCGCCGGCGTCGCCGCCGCCGGGATCATCGGTGCCACTGTCGGCGGGACCGCCTCCTCCCGGGCCGCAGCCGCCGGCCCGGCCGCGACCGGCACCCACGCCGCCGCAGTTCTGGGCGGCGCGGCGGCCAACTCCAAGGTCAACCTGGCCGCCGATGCGGTGAGGCCGGCCAGCAGCGCGGTTCCGCACGCCGTGCCCGCCAAGGTCGCCGATGTCGCCAAGCACGCCGTGGTCGTCAAGCCGGCCACCCACTCCAAGCCGGCTGCCAAGCCCAAGGCGGCTGCCAAGCCCAAGGCGGCTGCCAAGCCCAAGGCGGCCGCCAAGCCCAAGGCGGCCGCCAAGCCCAAGGCGGCCGCCAAGCCGAAGCCCGCGGCGAAGCCGAAGCCCAAGAAGCCGTCCGGCCCGACCAAGCCGTACCAGATCTACGACTCGGTCACCCCCACCGCCATCCCGGGCGGCAAGAGCGTGGCCACCTACGCCAACGGCCCGTACCAGGCCTCTTGGGCGGATGTCTCCGGCCGCGGCGACGTGCTGTGGATCGACGTGCAGGGCAACAACATTGGCGCCAACGCCCTGGACGTCGAGCCCGGTGACGCCACCCCGGCGACCGCCGCCGCCTGGGTCAAGGCCAAGCTGGAGAAGTACCCGGACTCCAAGCCCATCGTCTACACGATGCGCTCTTGGTGGCCGGCCGTCACCGCCAGCATGAACACGCTGCCGGGCTGGATGCACTCGCACGTCAGGTACTGGATCGCCGACCCGACCGGTTACGAGCACATCCTGCCGGGCGCCGACGCCACCCAGTGGTACTGGGGCAAGAGCGTTGACATCACCACCGCCAAGCCCGGCTTCTGGAAGTAGTAATCCCTCGACGGCCGCGCCAGCGCACCTCGCGCCGGCGCGGCCGTCGCCGCTCCCGGACCCGGATGGTCAAGCCCAGTTGCAAGGCGGCACCTTCAGTGACATGAACCTGAGTCCTAACCCGCCCCTGCCTCGGTCACGCCCTGTCCGAGATGGGCTGCTTTGTGTAAGACTGGCGGGGGTGAGCGGGCGGCGGGCCAAGTGGCCCTCATGTAAGGGCAGCCCCATGACGATCTACTATCCGGACATCTCCAGCTACAACACCGGCGTCGGCCTTAACGGCGCCCCGGCTGTATGCATCAAGGTGACCGAGGGCACCAGCTACGTCAACCCCGATTACTCCACAGCGCTGGGCCGGGCGCACAGCGCCGGGGCTTATCCGTTCGCGTATCACTTCCTGCGCCAGGGCAACGCTGCCGCGCAGGCCAGCTGGGCGCACCAGCACGCCGGAAGCACCCCGCTGATGCTCGACTTCGAGCCGACCGGCAATTCCCACCCGCAAGTCGGCGATGCCACCTCGTTCATCGACGAGTACCGCAAGCTGGGCGGCATCATCCACCTGAACTACTTCCCGCACTGGTACTGGCAGCAGATCGGCAGCCCGAGCCTGCAGCCATTCGTCAGCCGCAACCTGTTCCTGGTCTCCAGCGCCTACACCGCGTACACCGACGAGCCGAGGGGGGTCGGCTGGCTGCCCTACGGCGGCCAGCACCCCAGCATCTGGCAGTTCACCAGCAGCCAGCCCTTCAACGGGCAGAACCTCGACTTTAACGCCTACCGGGGCTCACTGGACCAGCTCAAGGCCATGGTCGGCGCCGGCGACCACCCGCCCGCCGGCCCGCCGCCGCCCCCGTCCGGGCAGGCCCCCGCGTTCCCCTACCCATCCACCGACTACCTGGGCCAGCCGTCTTCCGACCCGCACTGCCACTCCGGCTTCTTCGGCGGCCGCGACAACATCAACGTGCATACCTGGCAACATCAGATGGCGCACCGGGGTTGGAGCATCACCCAAGATGGCCGCTACGGCGGGCAGTCCGACTCGGTATGCCGGTCATTCCAAGCCGAGAAGGGACTGAACGTAGACGGCTTCGTCGGGCCCAATACCTGGAAGGTCAGCTGGACCGCGCCGATCACCTAAGTTTCACGCCAGGGGCTGTATTCGCGGGTCGGTGGCGTTCGGGTCAGTTGGAAGCTGCGCCGCGACGGCAGCGAGGAAAGTTTCGAGAGCTGGAGTCGGTGGGGTTTCGCGGGTGAGGATCATGAGGCGGCGATTGATGGTTGAGCCGACGATGTCGCGAATTGCGAGGGTCGGGTCCCCGACGGGAAGGGTGAGCGGAGGCATCAGCGCGACGACGCCGGCGGTGCGCACGAGGTCGAGCTGGACGTCGGCATCGTTTGAGCGGTGACGCAGGTCGGGCTCGAAGCCGCCCAGTGAGCGGCAGGTGTTGACGACGAGGGCGTGGTGTCCGGTGCCGCTCGCTGAGGCTACCCAGACGTCATCACCGAGCGCTGCGATCACTACCGGCCCGCCATGCCGAGCCTGCGGGTGTTCGGGCGGAAGCACCAGCTTGAGCGGTTCTTCGTGCAGCAGGGCGAACCGCAGGCTGGCGGGTCGCGGTCTTGGCTGACCGTCGTAGTCATCACTGATCACGACGTCGAGACTCCCCAGCATGAGCTCGGGCAATGCCTGCTCCAGCTCTATCTCAGAGATCTCGACGCGAACCGCCGGGTAGCCCCGCCGCAGACTCGCCAGGGCGGGGATCAGGATATGGCGGGTGGCCGACTGCAGTCCGGCGGCCCGGACGGTTCCCCGCACATCTCCGCTCAGTGATGAGAGGTCGGCGTGGGCTGCCTCGGCAGCGGCCAAGATGGTTGCCGCGTGCCTGGCCAGGACGCGCCCGGCGTCGGTGAGCCGTACTCCCCGGTCGGCCTTCTCGAACAGGTCCACGCCCGCCTCCTTCTCCAGCACCGCGAGCTGTTGCGAGATCGCCGACGGGCTGTAGCCCAGCGCGGAGGCCACCGCGCCGAGCGTTCCGCGCTGCTCGAGTTCACGGAGTAGTCGCAGTCGATGAAGGTCATAGGGAACCATGCAGGAAATCTAATCAATCAGGTCCAAGAATCGTCGCTGGACATGATGCAAGCAACGGCCGAATCTGGCGATGTGGGTCCTCTACTCGTGTTGGTGTCGGCGGTGTGCTTCGGCGCGATGGCAATCTTCGGAAAGCTCGCGTACGGGGCGGCAGTACCAGCCGATGTGCTGCTGGCACTGCGGTTCACTGTCGCCGCGGGACTGATGGGCGCGATCTTGGCAGTACGGCCGAACCTCCGCGCCCGCCCGCGGGGCCCGGCTCATGCCGACTGCGGAAAGGCGGCCAACCGACGCGCGGTCTTCACGGCCTTGGGGCTCGGCGCTGTCGGGTATGCCGCCCAGTCCGCACTGTTCTTCTCCGCGCTCACGAGAATCGATGCCTCGCTCGCGGCGCTGGTGCTGTACACGTATCCGGTGCTGGTCACCATCGCAGCCGCCGCACTAGGCCGCGAGCGGTTGACCCGCCGGCGTGGCATGGCGGTCCTCACCGCATCGGCCGGCACCGTGCTCGTCCTGCTCGGTGCGGGCGGAATGAGATTCGACATAGCCGGAGTAGGCCTGGCCTTCGGCAGTGCCGTCACATACACCCTCTACATCCTTGTCTCCGACACGGTCGTCAACCGGCTCCCGCCGGTGATGCTCTCCGCACTCGTTATGGCTGGCGCCTCCGTGACCCTTGGCTGCCGAGCTCTGCTCACCAGCGGGATGAGCCTGCACTTCAGCCCGGCCGGTTGGATATGGGTCGCCTGCATCGCAGTGATCTCCACCGTCGTCGCGATGCTTACGTTCTTTGCCGGCCTGGCCCGCACCGGCCCGTCGACGGCGTCGATCTTGTCGACCCTGGAACCTGTCGTCACAACCATGCTGGCCGCGTTGACCTTGCACGACTTCCTCACCAGCGTTCAACTCGCTGGCGGCGCGCTGGTGTTGAGCTCGGTAGCGGTCATCCAGCTCAGAACCGGGTCTGCTGCAGCGCGGCCAGTGCGTGCCCACCCGGCAGAATCAGAGAGTCCGGCATCGGCGGCGTCGTAGGGCAGTCTGCCCATGTGTAGCCTTCATTGGCCGGGTCGGCCAGCTATCGTGACCACCGCGGGGTGGCCCGGCCCGCGTTCCGGTGAGCAGGATGGTGAGCTGGCCGGTTAGGGTGACGCTGCAGCGCGGGTGCCGGACGCGGGACCGCTGAGGGTGAGCGCGGTCGTCGGCGGCGGTCGGAGTTTCCAGGTGAAGGCCGGGTGAAGGCCGCCTAGAGTTCGTGGCGCCAGCAGGGATGACGAACAGGTCCGGGATGGTATCCGGGAAGCCCCGCCATTGGGCAGGTGGCAGGAGCGAATTGACTCAAACGAGGCGACCTGGGGCGACCCGATGTCCCCGCTGCGGTGGACGACCAGGTCGACCCGCAGCCTGGCCGCCGAGCTGGCCCGCCAGGCGGTGATCAGCGTGGACACCAAGAACAAGGATCGGGGCCCGGGCCTGGAAGGCCGGGCTGGCCGCCCTGGCGCTGGAGACCGGGCTGGAGGTCACCGTCTGCCACTTCCCGTCAGGCACGTCGAAGTGGCCTGAGACCGTTCACAAGCGCATCCGCGACATCCGCCAGATCCTCGGTCAGGCCGGGCATGTCATCCAGCCCGCCCCGGACCACCTCGCAAGCCTCGACGACCTATACAAGTACGCGACCGTGGCCGCCATCACACGCCACGAAGATTGAACCAGCATTGCCTCGGCGTACTCGCGGCGGATGCTCGCAACGTCGGTCGGCAGGCCCGCGTGACCCAGGAAGCGGCGAAGTGCGCGATGCCCTCTCCGCTGGTCCCTTGCCGCTGGGGCACCCCGGCGTTTTCGCGGAAGGCCTTCGGCTCCGGGTTCCAGGGAGACGCCAGGGCGACCGGACACGAGCGCCAAGGAGATGCTGTATGCTCGGCTACGCGACGCGCGAGCGCGACAAGCCGCACGTAGCAGGCCCCTTTAGCTCAGTCGGCAGAGCGTCTCCATGGTAAGGAGAAGGTCTACGGTTCGATTCCGTAAAGGGGCTCCGCAGCTCAGAGGCCCTTTCCCCGTATCGGGGAAAGGGCCTCTTGCCGTCGTGGGGGGCAGTTTGGGGGGCAAAACCCTGCTAGCCGGCGCTCGCCTGTGCGTAGGCGAGCAGGATGTCGTCGAGGAGCGTGACGGCTGACCGCGGGGCAATCTGGTGACGCTGCGTGATGCCTGCCTGCCATAGTCTTTCGAGGACGTCGCAGAGATGCTGCCGCATGTCGTCGGTGACGTGGACGTAGACGGAGTCCATGCCCGCCATGGCATGGCCGCGGCGGTCCATCTGGAGGACCTTCTTCACGTCGGTGTTCTCCAGGATCGTTGCATGCGTGTGCCTGTAGTCGTGCGGCTT
>JAICUO010000929.1 GCA_025935815.1 Streptosporangiaceae bacterium | reverse complement strand
GGGGCGGAAGCAGCCAGGCCGGAACCGGACCCCGAGGACCTTCCCCTGGCCGGTGAGGCGGCGGGTGAAGATCTTGGTGTCGATGCCGTAGACGGCTGCCCCGCCGGCCTCGAAGGCCAGGTGGACGCACGGGTGCGGCAGGATCGACTGCTCGTAGGGCGGCTCTTCGCCTAGGTCCCAGCGGACGATCCAGTAGTAGTCGACGAACGGCGCGAGGTCGCCGTCCGGGGGGTGACGGGCCAGCGTGAACCGGCCCGCGGCACCGTCCGGGCGCAGCACCCCGCGCACGCCCTCGGTTCCTTCCACGGTCTAAGCATGCCTGATGCGCTGTCGGGTTTGTTCAAGACGGCTCGCCAGGCAGTGGCTACCGTCTGTCCTCATGAACCTGCATCCTCAGCTGACCGAGGCCGCTGACGCGGCCGCGCGCGTGGTCTCCGGGGTCTCCCCGGACCACCTCGACGGGCCGACCCCGTGCACCGACTGGGACGTGCGCGCGCTGGTGAACCACCTCATCTTGTGGACGTCGTACTCGCTGGAGCGGCGAGCGCACGGGGAGTCGGTGGCCGACGAGCTCATGAGCGCCGACTTCGCCGCGGCCGCGGACTTCGCCGTCCGCTACCGGGAGCAACTGGACCGGGCACTGGCGGCCTGGGCCGACCCGGCCGCCTGGGAGCGCAAGCTCGACGTCATGGGGACGCCGATGGAGGCCGCCGACGTCGCCGCCATGAACCTCATGGACATGGTGCTGCACGCCTGGGACCTCGCGGTCGCCACCGGGCAGGCGTACGCCTTGCCGGATGGCACCGCGCAGGTGGTGGCGCGCGCCGTGGAGGCCAACGCCGAGCTGTTCCGGCAGTACCAGGGGTTCGCGGAACCGGTCGTGGTGCCGCCGGGCGCTTCCGCGCTGGACCAGGCGCTGGCCGGCTCCGGCCGCGACCCGCGCTGGGCGCGCGACCGCGGCTGGGCGCGCTAGCCGGCGCGCCCAGCCCGCGCTCAGGCGGGACTGGCCGCTGACCGCGGCGCCGGCGCCGCGTCGGCCGCGCCGGTGATGGAGGCGCTGAGGGCCCGCACCCGGGCGGCGCCCTCGGCGACCTCGTGCCGCATGGCGAAGATGGCGATGAGCTGCTGCCCGCCGACGTCCGGGCCGGGCTCGGGAACGAGCGGCCAGGGATGGGTCACGTCGGCGATGCGCGCCTTGAGCGCGTCCAGCCGCAGGCTGGCCTCGGCGACCGGCCAGCGGTCCAGCGGGTGGCCGGCCCGCGGGACGGGGTGGGGGCCGGCCGCCGGCTGGACGGAGTATCCGTCGCCGAGCGCCCCGGTGCGGGCCACGGCCCGCCGGAACGCCTGCCGGGTGGCGGCGAAGTCCACGCTGGCCAGCAGTGAGCACCCCCAGCCGATCGCGCTCGCGGTGAACACGTCGGAGGGGACGCCCGGCGGCAGCACCCGGGCCACCCGGTAGGCGGGGGTACATCGCGCGCCCCGTCCGGCGAAGGCGAGCACGGCCTGGTGACCAGCGCAGAGCTGCGCGAGGGCGTGCACCGCCAGCCAGTCCCAGTGCGGCGTGACGCTGGCGAGCGCGGTGCCGGGGTCGCGGAACCGGTAACCGCTCTCCCCGGCCGGGTCGCAGCGGGAGTCCGGCGCGGCGAGCTTGAGGTCGTTGCCGGGCTCCCCGTGGCCGCCGCCGAAAAGCGCGCCCCGCGCCGCCTCCAGCAAGATCCACTTCACTGACGTGTCGCCGGACCGGCAGGCGTCGGCGGCGGCCCCCGTCCAGTACAGGTGCGCGCTGATCGCGAGCGCGGTCCGCGGGGCGACGCCGGCCAGGCGCCGCTGCCCGCAGGACGCCTGCCGCAGCGTGCAGCCGAGGCCGCCGAGCTCGGGCGGCAGCGTCACCGACAGGTAGCCGGCGTCGCGCAGCCGCGCGATGTCGCGGGTGAGCGCCGGCGGATCGGCGCCATCGCCGCCGCGCAGCCGCCCGAGGAGGGCGTCTGTCAGCAGGTCGCGGGGCCGCATCGACTTCCTCCCGTCGCGGTTGCCTGGCTCTAGGAGACCACGGCCAGCGCCGTATAGTCAACTTAAGTAGTAGGAATAGTCTTTTTCCTTACCCGGGCGCGGCCAGCAGCCGTACCGGGTGTCCGGCCGCGAACGCGGCGATGTCCTCGACCGCCTCCCCGTAGAACACGCGGTACCCGTCATCGGTGACATACCCGATATGCGGCGTGAGCACCGTCCGCGGCGCGTTCCGTAGCGGATGTCCCCCTGGCAGCGGTTCCTCATCATAGACGTCAAGC
>JAICUO010000411.1 GCA_025935815.1 Streptosporangiaceae bacterium | reverse complement strand
GGCGCCGGCTCGGCGCGCGGGTTTGGGCCGTTTTACTCGGCTCTGTGGGCCGCCGCCCCGCCCCTCGCCCCCGGCGGGTCGTAGGTCGCGAACTGCTCCAGGTAGCCCAGGCGGGCTTGGCTGATCCCCTCGCTGGCCGCCACCCAGCCGGGGACGTCCAGGCGCAGCGGCGACCCGGCCGGGGCGGTCACCGTCAGCCGCGCGGCGACGTCGTAGAACAGCAGCGCCCCGCCGTCCGCCGTCCGCAGCCCGAAGACGCGCTCAAGCGTGCCGGCGTGCCGGGTCGCGGCCGTGGAGCCGCGCGGGAGCTGCCTGAGCACCGCGGCGCGGGCCTGGTCGATGGGGAGGTTACCGGGTGAGGGCGGCTGCCCGGTCCCGCTGTCGCGCGCGGCCGCGGTCGCCGCGCTGATGGCGGCGGGAGACAGCGACAGGCCCGGGGTGCCCGCGGTGACCGCCGTGGCGAAGCCGTTCGCGTCCAGGGCGATCGGCGGCGGGGCGATGCCCTTGCGGAGGAAGGGCTCGATCGCGTCCAGCCATGGGCCGCCCGCGGTGGCCTGGGTGAACACGATGTACTCGCGGCTCGTCACCGTCCCGGGCCGGGCGGCCGGCGCGTTCGACACTCGCACGGCGAACCAGTGCGGGTAGCTCGCCGGGTCCTCAAGCGGGATGTAGTACCGGGCGGTGACCGGGGCGAACGCCGGGAACCCGGTCGCCTTGCGGGCCCGCTGCCCCTGGTAGATGCCCCGGTCGATCGCCAGGCTGCTGCCGGTCTCCACGGTCGCGATGAGCGGGTCGCTGGCGGTGGCGTTCGCGGCGTTGTTCGCGGTGGTGTAGGCGGCGAGGACCTGCTGCGCGCGTGCCCGCGTGATCGGCGGCCGGAGGGTGGCCGGCGCTCCCGTGCCGGGGGCGGTCATGCCCGGAGAGGTCATCCCCGGCATGCTCGCGCCGGGGGCTGAGGGCTGGCCGGTGGCGCTCATGCCCGCCGTTGCGGGGCTGGTCCGCGCCGGGCTGGCCGTCACCCCGGGACTGGGGGAGAAGATCGGCAGCCCGGCGGCCGAGCGTGACGTGCCCCCGGTCATGATGATCACGACGCCGGAGCCGATGGCGGCGGCCGCCAGGCCGACCGCCACGGGCAGCATCCAGCGCGGGCGCCGGCCCGGGGAAAGCGCGCGCAGCGAGGGCATGCGGACCGGGAATCGCCGTGGACCGCGCGCTGCCCACTCAGGATCCGCTGCCCATTCAGGGCCGGGTGCCCATTCAGGGCCCGGTGACCGCTCCGGGCGCGGTGGCCAGTCCTCATCCGGGCCCGCCCGTTCCTCGTCAGCCTCATCGGAGGTCAGCCGCTGCCGCCCGTCAGGCGGCACCGCGAAGGAGGCGGCGTCCGCGTAGGCGTAAGGGTCCACGTCCACCGCGGCGCTGGCGGGCGGCCAGCTATCGCCGGCCTCGTGCGCGAGGTAGGCGTCGAGGTCCTGGTAGTCGGTCTGGTCGTAGGTCACGGGCTCGAACCAGTCGTCGGCCTCGTCGTCACCCGGTGGCGGCGCTGGCTGCGGTACCGGCGGGCCGAACGGCGGCGGCGGGGGATGGGGCGCGGTGTCGTTCCCGCTGAAGTCGTTATAGCTCATCCCGGCTCCCCATCGCGTGCACGAATCCGACATACATGACTACGGAGCGAGAGGTGACCTGGTTCAACGGGGCGGCCCGCGGGTTATTACGCCGTTCTTACGTCGCTGGCGGCGCGAGTGGGGTCGGCGGCGGGTTACGCCAGCAGGGCCTTGGCGTACCAGCAGGCCCCCGGCGATCCGCCCGGGGCTGGTCACCTCGCTCCGCGCGGTGGGTGGTCAGTAAATCATGCCCATTGCGGCGCGAACCTCATTGAGCGTCGAATTGGCGATCTCGTTTGCTCGCGCGTTGCCTTCCCTCACTATCCGCCGAACGTACCCGGGGTCCCCCGCCAGTTCCGCCCGCCGCGCGCGGATCGCGGCGAAGCGCTCGTTGACCGCCTCGGTCACCGTCGCCTTGAGCGCGGACGCCCCGCCGTCGCCGATCTCGCCGGCCACCTCGGCCGGGTCCCGGTCCCGGCACAACGCCGCCAGCAGGACCAGCGACGACACCTCGGGCCGGGCCGCCGGGTCGTAGGTGACGCGCCGGATCGAGTCGGTCTTTGCCCCCTTGATCAGCCGGGCCGTCTCATCGGCGGTGGCGCTGATCGCGATGGCGTTGCCGCGGCTCTTGCTCATCTTGCCGCCATCGGTGCCCAGCAGCACCGGTGCCCGCGACAGCAGCGCGTCGGGGACGGGGAAGACCGGGCCGTAGCGCTCGGCGAACCGCCGGGCGATCATGCGGGTCACCTCGACGTGCGGCAACTGGTCGGCGCCGACCGGCACCAGGTTCGCCTTGCCGAACAAGATGTCCGCCGCCTGGTGCACCGGGTAGGTGAACATCAGCCCGCTCACGCTGGATTGCCGGGAGTGCGCGATCTCGTCCTTGACGGTCGGGTTGCGCTGCAGCTCGGGAACCGAGACCAGGCTCAGGAACGGCAGCAGCAGCTGGTTCAGCGCCGGGACCGCGCTGTGCGCGAAGATCACCGTCCGGGCCGCGTCAATGCCGATCGACAGGTAGTCCAGGACCAGCCCGGTGACGTGATCATCAAGGCGGTCGGCGACGTCGCGGTCGGTGAGGACCTGGTAGTCGGCGATGAGGACGAAGACCTCGGCGCCCAGGTCCTGCAGGCGCACCCGGTTGGCGAGGGTGCCAAAGTAATGCCCGAGGTGCAGCGCGCCCGTCGGCCGGTCCCCGGTCAGGATGCGGAACCGGGACGCGTCGCGGGCGATCTCAGCCTCCAGCGTGTCCGAGCGCCGCCGCGCCGTGGCGATCGAAGCCAGTGAATCAGCCGGCCGGGAGCCGGCCGGCCGGGCTCCAGCCGGCGCCGGCGCGGGCACGTCGATGATGGTCGCGGTCATGGGAACCTCCGGTGATCCGTTAGTTAGGTCACGGGCGGCCCTGACATGTGCCCATTACAGCAAGAAGGCCGCCCCGGTGGGACGGCCAGCTTCGCGCGCTGAGGTAAGGCAGCCATCCCTAGTGGGAAGGCCACCACTGCATGATGCGCACGCTGCTCATGACCACAACGTTAGCATGGCGAGTCGTCTTCGGGGGGCGTCAGCCAGCCCGCGGGCGCCGCTTGCGAGAAGATGGCAGCCATGGAATACACGCATCTGGGGCGGTCTGGCCTCAAGGTCAGCAGGCTGTGCCTCGGCACGATGAACTTCGGGCCGCTGACGTCGCCGCACGAGGCGCAGGCGATCATGGACCACGCGCACGAGCTCGGCATCAACTTCTTCGACACCGCCAACCGGTACGGCCGCGCCGACGGCCCGCCCGGGCAGGCGGCCCGGTCCACGGCCGGCGCGCACGCCGGCTGGACCGAGGAGATCATCGGGGACTGGTTCGCGGGCGTCCCGTCCCGGCGGGAGAAGACCGTGCTCGCCACCAAGGTGTACGGCGACATGGACGAGTGGCCGAACTCCGGGCGCTTGTCCGCGCTGAACATCCGCCGCGCCTGCGACGCCTCCTTGCGCCGCCTGAAGACCGACTACATCGACCTGTACCAGATGCACCACGTGGACCGCGACACCCCGTGGGAGGAGATCTGGCAGGCGATGGAGGTCCTCGTCGCGCAGGGCAAGGTCTTGTACGTCGGGTCGTCGAACTTCGCCGGCTGGCACATCGCGCAGGCCAATGACGTCGCCGCCGCGCGCGGGCTCTTCGGCCTGGTCAGCGAGCAGTCCATCTACAACCTGATGACCCGGGAGATAGAGCTGGAGGTGCTCCCGGCGGCGATCGACTACGGCGTCGGCGTGATCCCGTGGTCCCCGCTGAACGGGGGCCTGCTCGGCGGCGTGCTGCGCAAGGAGCGGGAGGGAGCGCGCCGCGCCTCCGGCCGGGCCGCGGAGGCGCTGGAGGCCAGCCGGGACCGGATCGGCGCCTACGAGGACCTGTGCGACGAGCTTGGCGAGGAGCCGGCCAACGTGGCGCTGGCCTGGCTGCTCAGCCGGGACGGGGTGACCGCCCCGATCATCGGCCCCCGTACCCACGATCAGCTCGACGACGCCAAGCGCGCGATCGACTTGCCGCTGGACGGTGACGTGCTGCGCCGCATCGAGGAGATCTTCCCCGGCTATATGACCGCGCCTGAGCATTACGCCTGGTGAGGACGCTGCTGCGGACCGGCGGACATCCCCGAGGCCGCGCACCGGGACAGGTCACGGGAGGGCGGGCAGGCCTTACTCGTCCTCGCTGTCGATGATGACGCTCACGTTGTCGTTCTGCAGCAGGAAGGAGATGTCCTCCAGGCTCTTGGCGATGGAGAACAACAGGTAGGGCACGGCGGCGGCGGCGTCCCCGCTGAGCATCCCGGCCGCCACGCGCAGCTGCGGGCTGTAGTCGGCGCCGAGTTCTTCCTGAAGCTCGTCCAGCAGGCCCTCGTCGTCCATGTGAACCGTGCCTCCAGTGGTGTCCCTTGTGCCCGTTCTGAGCTGGCTTGCGAATCCTATTGCAACCCGGCCGGCCGGGACGCGAGGTATCGCATCGGTTCGGGCGCGATGGCGCAACCATCAAGAATCAAGGAGCGCCCCCGGACAACGCGAAGGCGCCCCGGACCTGGCGGGGGGTCAGGTCCGGGGCGCTCGCGTGCCAAACGGCTAGCTGGCGAAGTCGAGCAGCGGCTGCGCGCGCGACGGGTGCCGCAGCTTCGACAGCGACTGCTTCTCCAGCTGGCGGATCCGCTCGCGGGTCAGGCCGAGTGCCCGGCCGATCTCGTCGAGGGTGTGCGGGTTGCCGTCATACAGGCCGAACCGCATCGCCATGATCGTCGCCTCGCGCGGCGTCAGCGCGTCCAGCGCCGAGCGCAGCTGCTCCGCCATCAGCTGCCGGTCGACCAGCTCTGAGGCCTCAGGCGCGTCGACGTCCTCGATGAGGTCGCCGATCGAGGTCTCGCCGTCCTCGCCGATCGTCGAGTCAAGCGAGATCGGCTGCCGAGAGGTGCGCAGCAGCTCCTCGATCTGGTCCGGGGTCCGGTCCAGCTCGACGGCCAGCTCCTCCGGGGTAGGCTCGCGGCCCAGGCGCTGGTGCATGTCACGCTCGACGCGCGACAGCTTGGACAGCATCTCCAGGACGTGCACCGGAAGCCGGATCGTGCGGGCGGAGTCGGCGAACCCGCGCTGGATCGCCTGCCGGATCCACCACATCGCGTACGTGGAGAACTTGTAGCCCTTGGTGTAGTCGAACTTCTCGACCGCCCGGATCAGGCCCAGGTTTCCCTCCTGGACGACGTCAAGCAGGGACAGCCCGCGGTCGCTGTACTTCTTGGCGACCGAGACCACCAGCCGGAGGTTGGCCTCCAGCATGTGCGCCTTGGCCCGCCGCCCGTCCTCGGCGACTGCCTCCAGGTCACGGCGGAAGTCCGAGGGCAGGTCGGGGTCGGTGTCCAGCTTGTGCTCGGCGAACAGGCCGGCCTCAATGCGCTTGGCCAGGTCCACCTCCTGCTCCGCGGTGAGCAGGCTGGTGCGGCCGATCGACTTCAGGTACGTGTGGACCGAGTCGCCCATCGCCGGGGTCTGGTCGTCCAGGTCGACGCCATCGCCGAACACGGAGGCCTCCGCCTCGAGCTCGGCCATGTCCTCATCAGCCAGGTCGGCGTCTTCTTCGTCGGCCGTGCCCTTAACCGCGGTGCTCTTAACCGCGGGGGCCGCCGACGCGGGCTCGGCCTTCGCCTTGGCGCGGGTCTTGCGCGCGGCGGGCGCCTTGGCCGGGCTGCCAGCAGCCACGGGAGTCTCGGCAACAGTGACTTCCGCCACAGCGGCATCCGCCATAGCGACCTCCGGAACATTGGCCTCGGTCGCCTCCGCGACCGGAGCGGTCTTGCCAGCAGTTGCCGTCGCCTTCGGCGCGGCAACGCCCTTCCCAGCCGGCGCCTTCCTGGCAGTGCCATTGGACACAGCGCTCTTCAGCGCGGCCGCCCTGCGCGCGGTCTTCGGCGCAAGCAGGCGGGACTCCTCGTCGGCCAGCCGGACGCCGGCCTCGGTCAGCTCGCGGAGAATCGGCCCGGCCTCCGCGGGGGTCAACCCCGCCTCAGCGAATGCCGTCCGCAGCTCTGAAAGCGACAGGTGGCCCTGGCTGCGACCGCGCCGGATCAGGTCGTCTACACGAGATGAAGTCGCGTCCTGCCGGTCAGCACTGTTGGCAGCACCCGTATTGGTGGCTACAGTGGCCTTGGTAGGAGCGGTGTTAGCGATCCGCGGCATGAGACACCTCCCTCCTTCAGTAACACGTGCGCGGGCACTGGTCTGTTCAGTGCAGCGCCGTCCAACATGGTCGTCTTACAGTGCCAAAGAACTACGGCCCAAGAAGGCTTACAACAGGCCCGCTTCAGTTGACCGGTACTTCCCGCAGGCACTACTAAATAACGCTTGGCGCCGGAGATTGTTCCCGTCAGCGTAACGTTCGCGCTGATTTAGGTCCGCACCGGGGGCCTGTCCACCGGTCATGGCCCGCAAGGAGCGCTAGGTCGGGCTTGCCGTTGGGTAGCGCCGGAAGGGCGTCAACGAGCACGACCTCGCTGGGACAAGCGTAACGCGGCAGCGCCGACAGTACATGCGTACGTAGCAATTCCAGGGTGGGCGGTTCTATTCCATCCGCCGGGACGACCACCGCGACCACCCGCTCGCCCCACTCCGGGTCGGCCCGGCCGACCACCACGACCTCCCGGACCGCGGGGCACGACGACAAGGCGGCGGCTACCTCGCCGGGGATGACCTTGTGCCCGCCGGTGTTGATCACGTCATCGGCCCGGCCGCGCACCGTCACGACCCCGCGGTCGTCGACCGCGCCCAGGTCGGAGGTGACGAACTCCCCCTCCACCAGGACGGCGACCGTCAGGCCGGGCTGCCCGTGATAGCGGTTCATCAGCACCGGCCCGGCGATCCGCAGTCGCCCGTCATCGCCGGAGCGCACGGAAACCCCGTCCAGCGGCCTCCCGTCGTACACGCACCCGCCGCAGGTCT
>JAICUO010000115.1 GCA_025935815.1 Streptosporangiaceae bacterium | reverse complement strand
TCCTCCCTCGATGCGTTTGGGACACCAAGCCCGCACTACCGCACCAGGAGGACGTCCCCATCACAAGCGGAACCCGCTAAACAGGCGCCTCCCGAGCTACGTCCTATTACTACGATCATGGCTGAGGGGCTGGCTGGCGACGGCCGGGCACCGCAACTGGGCGGCGAGGGCCGCATTGCGGGCGGCGAAGCCGGTCCAGTCGGCGGGCGTCCGGTCTAGGTAGCGGCGCGCGGCCGGCTCGGCGCAGGCGCGCTGCGTCCAGCCGGTCAGGTGGCCGTCGCGGATCTCGAAGCGGACGAGCAGCCCGTCCGCCCAGCCGTGGGCGTCGCAGTCATCAGCGCCGGGCCGCGTCACCCGCTGCGGGCCGGTCACCCAGTCGAGCGCCTCGACCTCCGCCTGCAGCCTGCCCGCGAGCTCGAAGGCCAGCTCGCCGGACGCCGCGTCGCGCCGGGCGCAAAGCGCGGCCCGCGCCGACGCCACGGGCTCCGGGACGCGGTCGAGGACCGCGGCGACCCTCTCGGCCAGCTGGGCGCGGTCGGCAGCGGTCACCCCGCGGACCCGGGCCAGGTCCCCTCGGGTGCCGTCGAGGTCGCCCGCGTAGCCCAGGGGAAGCACCCGGTTCAGCCCCGAGACCGCGAGCCGCACCTGCCGCCCGCCCAGGTACGGGCCAAAGTTGCGGATACCCGGTGCGGGCTGGTGGCTGATCGTCAGGCCCGGCGAGCGCGCCGACTCGTGCAGGCCGATCCACACTTCGACCTCCTGGCCGCCGTCCGGGGCGCGGTTCCAGGGCGGCCGACGTGCGCGCAGGAGGTTCCGCTCCAGCCAGGCCGCCTCGTGCGGGCTGTCACAGGCCACCGCCTCCAGCCGCGCGATACGGGCCACCATGGGCGCCAAGTGCCGACGGTCTCGCAGGTCACCCCAGTAGGAGGCAACCCGGCGCCGCAGGCTGATGGCCCGCCCCAGGTACAGCACCCGCCCGCCTGCGTCGCGGAACCGGTAGACCCCCGGCTCCAGCGGCAGCCGCCGCACCGCCGCGCGCGGTTCCGCCCGGGCAGCAAGGTC
This sequence comes from Streptosporangiaceae bacterium, assembly GCA_025935815.1. Lineage (GTDB taxonomy): Bacteria > Actinomycetota > Actinomycetes > Streptosporangiales > Streptosporangiaceae > Trebonia. The sequence goes on along the minus strand of JAICUO010000115.1, from coordinate 14,099 downwards.
GTCCATCACCGGCGCCTCCTGCCCGCACTCTACGTGGATGCCAGACTGGGAACCGTGAGTTACGTGGACGCCGGTGGCGTGCGGACCTGGTACGCGGAGCACGGCACCGGTCAACCGATCGTGCTGCTGCACGGCGCCTTCACCGACGCCTCGCAATTCCGGGCCACGGTTCCGGCGCTCGCGGAGCGGTTCCGGGTGCTCACCCCCGAACGCCGGGGCCACGGACACACGCCCGACATCCCCGGTCCGATCACCTATGAGCTCATGGCCGCCGACATGGCGGCATTCCTGGACACGCTCCAGATCGGCCGCGCGCAACTGGTCGGTCACAGCGACGGTGCCAACGTGGCGCTGCTGGTCGCGCTGACTCGCCCGGACCTGGTCGGCCGGCTGGTGCTCATCTCCGGCAACTTCCACCACGACGGGCTGGTCGACGGCCTGGACCTCAGCGAGCTGGCCGCCAGCGAGTACCTGGCGCAGGCTTACGGGCAGGTCTCCCCCGACGGCCGCGCGCATTTCCCCGTGGTAGCCGCGAAGATCTTCCAGATGGCGACCACGGGACCGGCCCTCAAGGCGGCCGACCTTGGCCAGGTGGCGGCGCGGACGCTCGTCATGGCGGGTGATGACGACATGATCTCCGCCGAGCACACCCTTGCCCTGTACCGCGGCATCCCCGATTCCGAGCTGGCCATCATCCCGGGCTCCTCGCACGCCCTGATCCTCGAGAAGGCAGCTCTCTGCAACGGCATCATCCTCGATTTCCTCACCAAGGACCCTGCGCCCACCTTCCTGCCGATCCGGCGGGCGCAGATGCCGATGAGCTCACTCTAGTTTCGGTAGATGGTGCCTGAGGTGTCCCAGGCCCAGTCCCGGCGGGTTCCGGGTATCCAGGCCAGCGAGGAGCCCGAGTGGCCCTGGAGCCTCTGGGCCCACTTTCCGCCGCTGAAGTGGAACGTGGACACGAAGCCGGCCGGATTCTCATAGACCCCGTCCATCCATAGACCGCCCGCTCCGTCCTGCGCCGTTGACAGCGGGATGAGAGGGCCGACGCCGGACGGGAAGCTCACCGTCGTCCAGGCGGTCCGGGACAGGTGCATCAAGGTGGTCGTTCCGAGGCCGTTGCCCGGCGTGACGGTGCGCACCAGCCAGGCGGCGCTCGGCCCGGCCGCGGTCAGGCTGCCGTAGCTGACCGAGGTGCCCGCGGCCACGGGCGCCGCCGGCAGCCTGACCAGCGACCAGGTGCGGCCGTTGTAGTGCATGACCTCCGACGCGGCCCAGTTGCACCCGACGCAGCCCGCGGAGACGGCCAGCGCCCAGATATCGGACGCGGATACGGCGCTGACCTCGCCGGGGATTCCCGGCAGCGTGACCTTCATCCAGGTGCGGCCGTTGTAGTGCGCGGCGTAATGGTCCTTGCGGCCGTCGATGCCGAGGGAGAAGACCCACAGATTCGCCGGGCTGAACGCCACGGACCGGACGCCGAGCCGCTTGTCCGCCCCCGGCCGGATCACCCACGACGGGATCTGCTGCAGCGACCAGTGGCCGTCGATGAAGCGCAGTGCCTCGGCGGGCCACTTCCAGCTGAAGATCCAGGCGTCGCTAGCCGAGCCAGTAGCCACCGAGATCGACGTCCGGACATGCGGCACCAGGCTCGCGGGCACCGCGACTCGGTGCCAGGCCGTACCGTCCCATCGTTCGACGGCCTGCGGGGTCGCCGGCGGGGATCCCGGCCCGGAGGAGGTGGTCACCCAGGTCGACCAGGCGTCCGTGGCGGAGGTGGCGGCGAAGTTAACCTCCGGCCCGTCGAAGAAGCCGACCTTCTTTACCACGCGCCACGGGGATGATGGCGGTCCCGGCCGCGCCGTGTCCGGCCGCGCCGTGTCCGGCCGCCCCGGCGCCGCGCGCACCGGCTGGGGACTTGTGCTCGTCGTGCAGCCGGCGAGCAGGGTTACCCATGCCAAGCAGGCCACGACGATCGGCCCCAGACGACGAGCGAGCATAGCGACGCATCCCTTTCATCGAGTTCTACCGAAAGTGAGACGTTGCGGGAGGCCCGTGGCGTTGAGGGCCTTCGAGCTCAGCCGGCCTTGACCTCGACGCTGCCGCGGGGACGCTGACTGGAACACATGCAATCCAGATGACATCGAGATTGGGATATGCACCGAGAATTGGAAGCTAGTGAACATCTGTAGGTTCTCATTTTGTTGTCCAGGGCACCCGCCGTGACATGGGCTTCGTCCAGGATTCTCAGCGAGTTGCCCGGCGGTCTTCTCACCGATCTGTCCTTTTCTCAGTTAGCTCCATCCCGCCCCCAGGGATATTACCTTGCGAACAGGTACGGGCACAGACGATAACCGGCAGGGTCCCGCCAACCGGACTCGACACGCCAGCAAACCCCAAGCGCGTCAGATGATCACCAGCTACGCCCAGCCGCCCCCACCAGCACGAGCACCACTCAACCGGCTCAACCAGCCCTCTGACCAGCCAATTCAGGTTGGAACGATCTCATTACGACCACGTTGCGCATCTTGGTGTTCTAGATCGCGCCTGCCAGATAAGGCGGCCGACGGGAAACCTTAGGCCGGTCCCGCCGCATATAAGGGACGCCCCGATGCATCCGGCCCGCTTCGCGCCCGCCTCGCGGCGAATTCTGAGTGATCACATAGGGCTATCGCCCAATGCCGTCAGGTGCTCCTTACCGCGACCGTGGAGCTAACGCAAGAGCGCGACAGCGCAACCAAGCAGCGCTACTTAGGTAAAGGAGCATCCAATGCGCATCAAGGGAATCAAGACGATGGCGATCACCGCCGCAGCCGTGTCCTCGGCCGTGCTGGCCAGCGGCGGCATCGCGATGGCGACGACCAGCGGAACCGCGGCCGACAGCGGAACGGTCACCGGGCTGACCGCCAGCTACAACGGCACGTTCCCGCTGAGCGGGACCCTCAGCGGGGCGGTCGTCACGCCGGCAATCACCACCGCGGGAACCTATTACGTGACCGGCGACGTCCAGGTCACCATACAGCCCCGCGACTCGGTGACCTGCAAGATCAACAACTCAACGGCCACCTACAGCGCCACCAACCCGGGCAGCGCCAACATGTGGGCCGTCATCCCGGTCAACGCGTCCGTCAACGCGCCGGCCGACCGTATCATCAACATCGGCTGCTACAGCTACGCGGGCAACAGCCAGACCTACCTCAACTCTGCCACCGTCAACGCCACCCTCATCACCAACTCGACCGGCACCCCCACCGTCACCTTGCCGTAGACCTTGGGGACCCGCGCGGGAGCCGTCATCCGCCCAGGGATGACGGCCCCGCCCCGCTCGCAGGCCCCTTGACACGTCGTTCGAAAGCCAGGCCCGGAAGGGTCGGCAGGCGGTTAGAGAGAGCCACAAGCCAACTGCCTTTACAAGGAGGCAGGCCACAGATTGTCAGATTATTGCTGCCGGCCGTTACCCGGCGTTGGCTACCAACTGAATCCTGCCATTACCACCTCCTACTTAACGAAATGTCCGAACGGACAAGCTACGGACACCTCTTTGAGGAATGGACATCACTTTGAGAACCTACATCAGTGTAGGTTCTCAGCCTGTGTTGCACCCGCCGACACCGTGACCTGCATCGATGCGGGCCTTCTCAGCTCGTGGCATCGCCCGCTGTCTCACGATCTTGGCACCCAAATTGACTGGCGCGTAGCGCGTAGGTGATTAAAGCCGCCAAGTTGCGTCGGCTCGGACCTAGGGTTGCATCCGGTACCCAGGTACAGGCTTACCGTGGGGACATGATCACGAATGATCAGTCATGGGTGCCGCAGGCGTGCACCCTGCCCATTGCGGAACGCCCAGTGCGGGCGGCCGAGTTCGACGAGCTGTTCGCCACGGTGCTGCGCGGCCAGCAGCGGCTAGCCCCGACCGTGCTGCGGTGGCAGCTGGACTCGGCCGCCGAATCCGCGGCCCGGGAGCTGGCCAGCCGGGAGAGCGGGTGTGAACCTGCAGACGCTGCGCTATTACGAGCGCCGTGGCCTGCTCGCCGAGTCCGAGCGCAGCCTGGGCGGGCACCGGCTCTACCCGGCCGGGGCGTGTCATCTGCAGGTCATCGCCGCCGCGCTGCGCGCGGCCGTGCGGGCTGGCTGCGATGACCTGGTCACCTGCGCGGGGCGACCGTGCTGCCCGATCCCGTTCGACGCGATCGCCGCGGGCCCCGATGCCGCCGCCACCTGACCGCGCCCGCCGGGCGCTGCCGGCCGGACTGGCCAGCCTCGCGGGCCTGGCCTGCGCCGCGTGCTGCATCCTCCCGCTGCTGCTGGCCGGAGGTGTCCTTTCCGGCGCGGGCTGGGCCGCCGCCGGCGCCTGGATCCCGGGCATCGCCGTGGTGCTGGCAGCGCTGGCCGGCGTGGCCTGGTGGTGGTTGGTTCGCCGGCGTCGCCACCAGTCCGGCTGCGCGGGCGGGGCCGGCTGCGCGTGCGGCGGCTCCTGATCCCGGTCACGGCAGCCGGCCAGGCGGGGCGTACTGGCCAGTCCGGGTATGGCTGTCATCACCGAAGGTGATCGGGTATCCCGGGTTGTGCCGGCAGCCCGCCGGCGCGGCCCCGGGCCGCGCGAGCTACGAACAGCGCGCTTATGACGGTCAGCAGGTGCAGCACGGCGACCGTCGCGGCGAGCGCGGCCAGCCCGGGGCGTGACTCTGCCAGCTGGTGGGCCACCTCACGGATGTCGAGGACTGTGAACGCCAGCACTGCCACGGCGATGACGGCCGGGACCAGGGGTGACCCCAGGGTGAGGATCAGCGCTGCGAGCAGCAGCGACAGGGCGACGGCGATGACGACAAGCCCGGTCGCCTCCGGGTTGATCCCGAGCAGGTTCTCCGGCTGGGACCCGGCGGCGTGCGGCTCGTGGTTGTCGCCGTCGCCGGTAGCCGGGCCTGCTCCAAGGGTCGCGGCCTGGGGAGTCGGGGCAGGGCTATGCGCGGAGCGGGCAGGCGCGGAGTGCTCGTCGCTGCCCGGCGTCGCCTCGGCCGGGCTGGCCGTGCTGACGTCACCGTTGTCGCCGTCGCCTGCCGTGGTCGTGGCCGGGACGGGCAGCGCCTGCGCCGGGGGTGTCGCGGCGGCGGGGCTGGCCGCCGGGGAGGTGCGCGCGGTGGCGCCGGCATGCTGGTCGGCTGGGTGGCCTTCGCTGCCGGTGGTGGTGCGCTCGATGGCCACGCCGACGGCGAACGCGCCGGCGGACGCGAGCAACAGCATGGCAGTGACCAGCCGGGCCGGAGTGCGATGCATCCTAGAGCCTTCCGGATCAGTGCGCGCAGCCGGGCCGCGCGCGGCGTTTAATGGGCATGCCGGCGAGGCGCGCCAGCACCTGCCGCAACTCGCTGAACGCGGGCTGGGCGGTGAACCGTTCTGATTGAAGGGACGTCGCGCAAGCGCCGGTGATTGCACCGGCACGCGGCCGCGTGCAATCACCGTGACCGCTGCTGCGTCCCTACCGGTAGAAAGGAGGTGGCCAGCGCAGGTGAGCCGGCGTGCGAGCGACCACGAGGAGTTCCTCCAGGCGACGCTGTGCCATGCCGGCATGCTGCACGCCCTGGCCGCCCGGCTCGCTCCGCACCCGGCCGATGCGGCCGACATCGTGCAGGACACCTACCTGCGCGCCTACGCCGCCTGGCGCGAGCGCCGCCCCCGCGATGTCGGGGCATGGCTGGCGACGATCTGCCTCAATGCCGGACGCGACGAACTCCGCCGGCACTCCCGCCGCCTGGCCGCCAGCTACCACGGGCCGTTCCCTGACCTCGCCGACCGGGCGGACACCGCTGAAGCCGCGCTCGAACGGCTCAGCAGCAGCCAGATCGCGGCCGCGCTCCGCGCCTTGCCCGAGGCCCAGCGCATCGCGATCACCTTGATGGACGTCTGCGGCTTTACCGCCGCGCGGGTCGCCGCCATCACCAGCGCGCCGCGCGGAACCGTCCTGGCCCGCGTACACCGGGGACGCAAGGCACTCGCCCTGGCCTTGCGCGAGGACCGTGAAACCATCAACAGCAGCGATGTGCACAATGAACCACGACCCTGACCAACTCGCGGCCGCCTACCTCACCGCCATGCGGCCCCGCGCCCGCCGTCGCTTCGAAGCGCACCTGCTTGCCTGCGAATCGTGCTGGCAGGAGGTCTCACTGGCCCGGCGCGGCCGCGAGCTCGCCGAATTGGCCCGCCCGGTCGCACCGCCCGGGCTCCGCGATGACATCCGGGCCGCGGTCGCCGGCGCTGCTGCCACGCAGCCTACGGCCCGCCCGCCCGTCCGCCGACCAGTGGCCGCCGCAACTGCCGTGACGATAGCCCTGGCAGGCGCCGCCGTGCTGGCGCGACCGTGGCAGCACCCCCCGGCCGGGCCTGCCCCGGCACCGCCAGCCGCGCTCGCCGCCGCCGTTGCCAGCTACCGCGGCAGCCAGCTGCCCGGAACGCCCGTTCCCGCCGGGCAGGCACCCGATCTCACCCGCCTCAACCTGCACCTGGTGACCGGCACCGCCGGGCGGCTCGACGGTGTCGCGGTCACGATGTTCACCTACCGCACCCCAGCCGGCGCGCGCGTCACCCTCTATCGAAGCGGGCAGCCCTTTGCCGAGGCGGCTGGAGCCCGCGAGCTCGGCGGTGACGAGAACGCCGCCTGGACCATGCAATCCGGCGGAGTCACCGTGCTGTGCGCCCGGGGGAATCACGCCGTGCTGCTCCTCGGCTCCGACCCCGCCCTCGTCCGGCAAGCAGGCCTCCTGCTCGACGCCATCTGAGCCACTCAGCGCACGGGCACGCCCTTGGCTTCCAAAAGGACGATGGTCTGCTTTTCGCTAGGAACGTCCGGTTAGCCAGGTGCCATGTCGACGAAGCGGCTGTAGTGGCCCTGGAAGGCTACGGTGACGGTCGCGGTCGGGCCGTTGCGGTGCTTGGCGACGATCAGGTCCGCCTCGCCCGCCCGGGGCGATTCCTTCTCGTAGGCGTCCTCGCGGTGCAGGAGGATGACGACGTCCGCATCTTGTTCTATACTGTTGTGGATTTGCATTCCATTTGCTACGAAATTGTGGGTTTCGAGCACTGTTGCATCGTAAACAGGCTTGAATCCAACACTTTCGATCTGGGTAACGGAGTCCCAGTAGACGTCGTTGGTGGCCAGCATTTCAAGCTGAGCATCGTCCAACACCGCAGCGATGCGCCCAACTCGCAGCCTGCTGGGACAGATCTGGTCATTGAGGTCACCGCGGCTCGCAGTGCCAACGAGCACCTGCATACGATTCAGTGTCAGTCCACGCTCGGTCAGGACTTCACGTACTCGCCGCCAGACATCGCTTGGGATCGTGTCGAACCGGCCGACAGCCTTCATCTGTTCTAGACGAATCCGTGCCTCGGCTACTCGCAAACCGCGCGCCCCGTGAGCGCCGATTTCGTCGACGAATCGCCACTGCTCTTCGACACCTGCCACGTCCAGGGTCCACTGAGGGTAACCATAGGTGTTACCGACTGCGCGAAGTCGGGCTACTATGCCAAACCTAAGCAGCAGCATCTGCAACTGCCTGGCCATCTGCTCACTAGTGGTACCAAAGTAGATACGCACGTTGCCGGACTTTGCAACAGTCACGGAGCCATCGGTTGCCCAGAGGTGGCGAAGGAAGAGCGCCAGTTGGACCCTCGGTAGAGCGAACACTCCCTCGGGGATGAACTTCTCATGGCTCCGCAAGCCGAATATGCCCAACCCATCCAACCACTCCGCGATCGGGTTACGTCGGCAGCGCGCCAAGCGGAAGGGGGCAGGCAGACGCATTGAGGTACACCTGGCAGCATCGTGGTAGTCACGAACGGCCGTGATTCCGAAGTGCGCCGCTGCGGTGGCAACCGCCGACAGGTTCTCCTCATCGATGCTCGCGTATCGGATGGGCTGGCCTTTGACGAACGAGCCATCGCCCAGCAGGTGGGCCAGCAAGATGATCTCAGCCTCAGGCATCGGGCGTTCCATGAGGGGCCCTGGCGTGGTGCGCGGAATCGCTACGCGGGAGCCGACACCCAGTTCTCCTAGTGGCTGCCATCCGCCGTATGCGAGGAACGGGTGGTTGGCTGTCGCGTGCAACTCACGACCCGACGCGAGCTTGACTCGGAAGACTTCCTTCACCCCGCTGGAGAACGCGTGCGTCATCGTGCGCGGTACGAGCTTCAGCCGCTCGTCAACAGACCAGACTGGGATGTTCCGCTGGCCAGATGCCATCAGCTCGTCGAGCGTGACCTCCGCGCCGGTATCCGCTCGCAGGATGCGCGAGTCGCCGGTCAGGCAGCCGGATTCCCGCAAATCGGACAGCATGGGCTTCTTGTCTTGGCGTTGCTCGGGGCCTCGGTTTAGCTGGGAGAGGGCGACGACGGGGACTTCCAGTTCCTTGGCCAGCAGCTTGAGGGAGCGCGACATCTCGGAGACTTCCTGCTGGCGGCTTTCCACTCGCTTGGGCGAGGACATCAGCTGCAGGTAGTCGATGATCACCATCTTGAGGTCGTGGCGCTGCTTGAGCCTGCGGCACTTGGCGCGGATCTCCATCAGCGACATGTTCGGCGAGTCGTCGATGTACAGGGGCGCGTCCACGACTTCGCTCATCCGCTTGGCCAGCCGCCCCCAGTCATCGTCGCTGAGCTGCCCGGTTCGCATGAGGTTCATCGGCACCCGGGCCTCGGCGGCGAGCAGGCGCATGGTGATCTCGTTGCGCCCCATCTCCAGGCTGAACAAGACGGTCGGCAGCCCGTTGCGGATGGTCGCCGCCCGCGCGAAGTCGAGCGCCAGGGCCGAGTTGTGGGTGGGGATCATGGTGTGGCCCGCCAGGTACAGGTGGTCGTCGCTGTCGACCTGGACGCACCGCACGGGCCGCGGGAGCACCGGCCGCACGTCGACGATGTAGCGCCAGTCCCGGCTGCCCTCAGCCCGGGCGGCGGCACCGGGCGAGCCAGTCCGGGAAAGGGACGCCGCTAGCGCGGGCGTGATCGCCGGGGCGGCCAGCGGGGGCGGTACCGCGTGCAGCGTCCGCCGGTCGGGCGTTAGCAGCCGCAGGTCGGCGGCGATCTCGCCGGTGGTCACCACTCGTGGCGGCGCCAGCCAGGATGGCGTCCAGGTGAGCCACTGGTGCTCCTCGTCGGCGACGATGACCTCGCCGTCGGAGAACTCGACCTCATAGCAGGGGCGGCCGTGCATGACCTCGGTGGCGGCGACCACGCGGGTGGGCTTGCCGTCGGCGCCGAGCAGCTGATCGCCGGCCGCCACGGCGGCCATCGTGGTCCAGCCGGCGGGCGTCGGCAGCGGGGTGTCGAGGGCCAGGGCCTTGCCAACGGCCGGGCGCGCCGCGATGACCACCATCTGGCCGGGGTGCAGGCCGTTCGTGAGCGCGTCGAGGTCGACGAAGCCGGTGGGGACACCGGTCAGGCCGCCACCGTGGGAGCCGATCGCCTCGATCTCGTCGAGGGCACCGGGCATGATCTCCGACAGCGACTGGTAGTCCTCGGCGATGCGCCGATCGGTGACCGCGTACACCTCGGCCTGCGCGCGGTCCACGAGGTCGTCGGCGTCCGCCTCGCCTGCGTATCCCATCTGGACGATCCGGGTGCCGGCCTCCACCAGCCGCCGCATGATGGCGCGCTCGCGGACGATGCGCGCGTAGTACCCGGCGTTCGCCGCGGTGGGGACGGAGGCGATGAGCGTGTGCAGGTAGGGCGCGCCGCCGATCCGCGGCAGCTCACCGCGACGGCTGAGCTCGTTGGCCACCGTGATCGCGTCGGCGGGCTCGCCGCGCGCGTACAGGTCCAAGATCGCCTCATGGACGATCTGGTGCGCCGGCCGGTAGTGATCACTTGGCCGGATGACCTCGATCACGTCCGAGATCGCGTCCTTGGACAGCAGCATCCCGCCCAGCACGCACTGCTCGGCCGCAACGTCATGGGGCGGCATCCGCTCGAAGTCTTCGCTCCGCCCGATCTCGGCCACGCTCACCAGACGCACCTCCCCAAGTGGAATGAGCCACGACTCGCTGCTGACGCGTGCCCCCTGACACAGTTGTACCGAGGGGGTCTGACATTCGAGTCCCTCATTGTGGCGGCAGCCGCCACTGACCAGCAACACGAGCCTGTGGATAACTTGTGAGTGACTGGTGGCTATCGTGTGCGCATGCTGGGGATAGGGGTGTGGAACTCCCGCCCGCCCGGCATGGCAACTGGCTGATGACCTGCGGTAATGTAGTCCACCGGCTGTGGACAGGAAAAACTTCCCGACTTTCTCGAGAGAGTTATCCACAGGCTTTATCCACAAGGGACGTCATCAATCCTGTGGAAAACGGTTCCGGCTCCCGATTCCACGTCTGTGGAAAACGGAAAGGAGCACGCGGGAGCGCCCGGGCCGCGCGCGGCCCGGGCGGGTGCGGGGTGCTACGGACCTCGGTTTTCCGCGCGGCGCGGCGAGCTTGCGAGCGAGCACGCGGCTCAGCCTGGCGCCGGGCGGGAGGTCCGCAAGAGTGGGGTCTGGGGGTGGTTTACACCCCCCGTTAAGACAGAGCCGGCTATCCTTCGCGTGTGTGTTCGATCCTGGGGGCAGAGTCGGCATGGGGAACGGCCCCGGGGGCCGGCGAGGGGGTCGACCGGATCGCCGAAGCGATTGACCAGCTCGAGAGCGATCTGCGGGCAGAGACGGGGACGCCGGAGATGTCGGCCCGGGTCGCCGCTATCTGGCTGATGGTCACCGCGCTCGACCCGGAGCTGGCCAGGCTCATCACCCGCTACACCGCACCGGGAAACCCAGTCGACGGCATCGGCTCGTTACGGGCCTGGCTGCTGAGGCTGATGTCCGAAGTCGCGGACGCCACCCAGGAACACGAACGCCCGCCAGCACGCGTTCGGGAAAACCCGGCGTGGTTGACGCTGCCTGGTGTATAAGGGCCGCCCTGTGGAGGCGGCTGTGGATTCCATCCACCGGGCCTGTGGATAACCGTCGTGGATAACGATGTGAATATCCAGGTGGCTAACGTGGTCAGCCCCGGCCCGGTGGATGCGGCGGGCTTCAGCCAGCCTGGATCTCGATGGCGACGGCGGCGCTCACCTCGGGGTGCAGGCGCACCTTGACGTTGTGAGAGCCCGTCGTCTTGATCGGGTCCGGCACCTCAATGCGGCGCCGGTCGAGCTCGGGCCCCCCGGCGCTCTTCACGGCGGCAGCGATGTCGGCCGGGCCGACCGAGCCGAACAGCCGGCCATTCTCCCCGGCGCGCACCTTGATCCGGACCTTCAGCCTCTGCAGCTGGCCGGCGGCCGCCTGGGCGTCTTCGAGAGTGCGGATCTCGCGGACGGAGCGCGCCCGCTTGATCAGGTCGACCTGCTTTTCGCCGCCGCGCGTCCAGTGGATCGCGAACCCGCGCGGGATCAGGTAGTTCCGCCCGTACCCGGCGGCCACGTCCACGACGTCGCCGGGGGCACCCAGGCCGCTGACCTCTTGGGTGAGGATGAGCTTCATTGGCGTGCGAGACATGTGCCTGGCCTCCCTATCGAGCCGTGCTGGTGTAGGGAAGCAGCGCCATCTCACGGGCGTTCTTGATCGCGGTCGCCACGTCCCGCTGGTGCCGGGTGCAGTTCCCGGTAACCCGCCGGGCGCGGATCTTGCCGCGGTCAGAGATGTACTTGCGGAGCAGGCCCGTGTCCTTGTAGTCCACGTAGCTGATCTTGTCCTGGCAGAACGCGCAAACCTTCTTCTTGGGCTTGCGTAGTGGTGGCTTCGCCATCGTGGTGCTCCTTAACAGAGCCCCGCCTTCGCGGGGATGGGATTGCTATTTAGAAAGGTGGCTCGTCGGAGTAGCCCGCGGAGTCCGAGGCCCATGGGTCGGATTCCCGGGTGCCGCCACCAGAGTTGCCGCCGGTGCCGCCCCAGCTGCCGCCGGAGTTGCCCCCGCCGCGCTGCTGGCCGGAACTACCGGAACTACCGGAGTTACCAGAGCCGCCGGGGTTCGCGCCGCCGGCGTTCCCACCGAAGCCGCCACCGTCCCCGCCGCTGCGGGTGATCCGGTTGACCTTGGCCGACGCCCGCAGGAGGGAGGGGCCGATATCGTCGACCTCGACCTCGTACACGGTGCGCTTCTCGCCCTCTTTGGTCTCGTAGCTGCGCTGCCGCAGCCGCCCGCTGACGATGACTCGCATGCCGCGCTGCAGGCTCTCGGCAACGTTCTCGGCCATCTGCCGCCAGACGTTGCAAGTGAGGAAGAGGCTGTCGCCGTCCTTCCACTCGCCCGTCTGGTTATCGCGGATCCGCGGCGTGGAGGCGACCCGGAACTGGGCCACCGGCTGGCCAGAGTTGGTGAACCGAAGCTCGGGATCGTTGACCAGGTTGCCGACGATCGTGATCGGGGTGTCGCCTGCCGCCATGGGGGTGCTCCAGTGGCTAGTTGGTCTGGGCTTTAACGGTGCTCGGGCCGCAGGACCTTCGTCCGCAGCACGGCCTCGTTGAGGTTGAGCTGCCGGTCGAGCTCCTGCACGGTGGCCGGCTCCGCGGTCAGGTCGGCGACGGCGTAGATGCCCTCGGCCTTCTTCTCGATCGGGTAAGCGAGCCGCTTCTTGCCCCAGATGTCGAGCTTGCCGACCTTGCCACCGTCGCCGGTCACGACCTTGAGGAACCCTTCGAGCGACGGCTGAACCGACCGCTCCTCGAGGTTCGGGTCGAGGATGATCATGATTTCGTAATGGCGCATGAGCGTCCTAGGCCTCCTTTGGACTCACGCGGTCACGGTCGTTCCGTGACAGGAGGAGCGGGCCTCGCCCAGCGGCCGCGTGCTCGCGGCGGGCGCAGGTTGTCCGCAGCCACCGAGTGTACCAGCGCTCCGGAGATTCCGTGCGGCGCTCAGTGGGAAGAACTGCCCTGAGGTAACCCCAGCAACATCCGAGCTCTCCGGGAAGGCCGCCAGATGACCGGTACCGTCCACTCCCGCGGACAGGGTCGCTTTCACATCACGCTCAATTCTGACGGACGGCCGCACAAGCTGGTGAACGCGCTAGCGATTTTCGTCCTCGTCGTCGGCATGGCATCGTTCGTGCTCGGCATCGTCATCCGCAACGTGGGCGGGACCGGCGGCGTCGGCTGGGCGGCGATCACCACCTCGGCCGGCCTGGTCTCCATGCTCGTCGGCCTGTACGCCCAGATGATCTCGGCGACCCGGGAGCAGCGGGTGCTGATCGTGACGGGCATCATCGCGGGCTTCGTTGGCTTCGCCGTCGGCCTGGCGCACGGCGGCTTCGGCGGGTAAGCCACTCCGGGGTCACTAGACTCCCCCTATGCGCATCGGTGGCCATTTCCATACGGACGACCCGCTAGCTGACGCGGTGGCCTGCGGCGCCGGCGCTGCTCAGTTCTTCCTCGGTGACCCGCAGGGGTGGAAGGCGCCGGTCATCCCCGGCGGCGATCCCGCGGCGATCCGGGATGCCTATGCCGCGGCCGGCGTCGACATCTACATTCACGCGCCCTACGTGATCAACGTCGCCACCGCCAACAACCGGATCCGCATCCCGAGCCGCAAGATCCTGGAGCAGCAGCTCACGGCGGCGGCCTCCATCGGCGCCAAGGCGCTGATCGTCCACGGCGGGCACGTAACGGCGGGTGCCGACCCGGCCGGCGGCGTGGCGAACTGGGTCAAGGCGGTGGAGCGGATCGAACGGCCACTGCCGATGCTGATCGAGAACACCGCGAGCGGCAACGGGGCGATGGCCAAGTCGCTGGAGTCGATCGCGCGGCTGTGGGAGGCGGTCTCCAGCGCCGCCGAAGGCGGTGGCGAGATCGGCTTTTGCCTGGACACCTGCCATGCCAACTCGGCCGGGATCGAGCTCGGCGACGCGGTCGACCGGGTCAAGGCGATCACCGGCCGGATCGACCTGGTGCACTGCAACAACTCACGCGATGACTTCGGATCCGGCGCGGACCGGCACGCGAACTTCGAGGCGGGCACCATCGAGGCCACGGTGCTGCTCGACGTGGTCAGGGCCGCCGGCGCGCCAGTCATCTGCGAGACGCCAGAGGCGGGCCTGGCCAGCGACATTCGCTGGCTGCAAGCCCGCCTCGACAGCTAACCGCC
>JAICUO010000485.1 GCA_025935815.1 Streptosporangiaceae bacterium | reverse complement strand
GCCCGGATCCACTCGCCGGCCCCCCGCCCCCCGACCCGCGCCCCGCGGCGTGGGCGTGTTTTTTGCCCGCTTTGCGCGCAAAAACTCACGGCACTCGCGATGATCATGACGCGAGCGGCCGTCCCGCGACGCCACCGTGGCCCCGGGTGCCCCCGCAGCATCGCCAGCAACAGATCGCCACGCGCTGCTGTTGTAGTACTAGCCGTGGTTCCCGTGCTGGAGTGCCCCATGGGAATCGATGACCGGATAGGCGGTGTACTCGAAGAGGGTGCGGAACTTGAACAGGTCGTCGGCAAGGTCGCCCGCGTTATCGCTTTCCAGGACCGCGAAGCCGCCCTCCCCGTCGACCCGCCGGACAACCTGGTGAATCGTGAGGCTGGGCGACGGGCTCCATTTGCTGACGAGCGAATTAAGCTGGGCCGAGCTGGCCTCGTTATCGACTTGTGAGCCGTTCCTGCGCGGCTTCCAAGTAACGACGTATTTCATGATCGTCCCCCTTATCTGGCCCAATGATATGGGCCGAGCACTGGTTCCCAGGCTAATGCCGATCACTGCGCGTGTCAATAGCGGAGATGGCGCCATGGGGGTACGGTTACCAACTCGCTTATCCGCCAGTTCGGTAATTCTCTGACTGGCCGTATATGACTCGACTTTCGAGGTTTTGAGCGGAGCCTGCGGGCCGCCGCGATCAGGCGAGTGCCGGGATCAGCTCGGTCGCGATGCGCTCCATGTGCTCGTGGGCGTCGAAGAGCGGTGTAAACAGGATCAGCTCCGCTCCGGCCTTGATCACCTCGCGGACCCCCGCGACGCACTCCGGCAGCGTGCCCGCCACGGCAGCTGACTCGATGGCCGCCACCCGGCGCCCGTACACGGCCTCAAGGGCGGCGTTCATCCGGGTACGTGCCCGGACCCGGCCGGCTGGGTCGAGCCCGATGTAGATCCGCTTCGCGATGGGGAACTGACCAGGGCCGAAGCCTTCGGATCGCCCCGATGCCGCCAGCACGGCGCGGGCCACCGACACTTGCGCGGCGAATGCGGACGTGGGCGACTGCCCGCCGCCGAAGAACCCGTCGCACAGCCGCACTCCGCGCCGCACCGCCGCCTCGGCCGAGCCGCCGAACCACAGCCGGGGATGCGGCCTCTGATACGGCTTTGGCTCGATCGGGATGTCCTTGAGCTGGAAGAACTCCCCTTCGAAGGTGACAGGAGAGCTGGTCCACAGTGCCTTCATTAGCTCAATGCCTTCCGTGAACCGTGCCAGGTACCGGTCAGGGCTGAGCCCGAACGCCGCGAACGGCCGTTGCGGCCCGCCGGACCCCACGCCGACCTCCACCCGCCCACCGGACAGCTGGTCAAGCGACGCGAGCGCCTTTGCCAGGTGCACGGGGGAATTTTGAGTGGTCACGAAGACCGCGCAGCCGAGCCTGAGCGTAGCGGTGCACGCCGCAGCGTATGTCATCATCTCAAGCGGGGACAACTGCGGATTCGAGCCGAACGCTGCTTCCTGCGTCCACGCGCTCTCGTACACCCCGAGTGACTCCGCCCGCTCAAGGTAGCCACGGAAGTCGGCGGGTGAGAATGACCCGTCTGGATAGAGCTGCGGAATGGCGATCGCGAATCTCATACTCGGATCGTAGCGAGGTGTCGGCGACGGCTGAATACTGGATCTGGGATCTGGGATTTGGTCCCAATTTCGGGCTTTTCCGCGAATTTTGTGGTCGCTGACGAGGCTGGTCCTGTTGTTTCCGCAGCTCGCGGAGCCGCGGGAGCCCCTCATTAGGAAACGGAATGTCTGAAGGCGCGGTTTAGCAGGCCAAGAAGCGCTCTCCAGTGGCGTTCGGTGGCTCCAGGGTCGTAGACGCCAGTGTCGGCGCGGGTGAAACCGTGGGAAGCTCCGGTGTAGACCTCACAGTGGTGGCGGACGCCTGCCACGGTGAGCGCCTGCTCGAGACGGCCGATCTGCTCCGGGGGCAGGGCATGATCTTCGTCGGCGTGGCCGAAGTACAGTTCGGCGGTGATGCGGTCAGCGAGCAGGTGCGGGCTGTCGGGGCCCTCGAATGCGAGGTTCCCCCCGTGGAAGCCGGCTGCGGCGGCGATCCGCTCGGCATAGGTGCCGGCGGTGCGCAGCGCTAGGCCGGCGCCCATGCAGTAGCCGGTGATGGCGACGGGCCCGCCAGTGGTCAGGGGCGAGTCGGCCAGCCAGCGCAGGTATACGTCGGCGTCACGCATTGCCAGGCCGGGGGTGAGCGACTTCATGATCGGGAGGACGTGCTCGAATATCTCCAAGCCACTGGCCCGGTCGATGAAGTCGGGCAGATCGACTACCGGCGCGCGTCCATGACGGTAGAAAACGTTGGGGACTAGAACGGTGTAGCCAGCCTCGGCGAGGCGGTCGGCCGTTTTTTCCAGGTCGGGCCTGAGTCCGAAGGCGTCCATGTAGACCAGCACGGCTGGATGGCCGTTGCCGTCGTCAGGACGGGCTAGGTAGGCGTCGGCGGTGCCATCCGGTGTGCGGATGCCGATGGATGTCCGGTCTATGGCGATCAATGTGCTTGCCGTCTCCTTTTAGTTGCCTGTGTTGATCACCCCACCCGCCAGGAAACTGCCGACCGTCCGTGAGTCCGAGTGGTGCCATTGCGTGGTGCGGAGTGGTGTCGCTACGGGTTGCGGTGGCCGAGGGACACCGGCAAGCGTGTCGGGGCGCGGAAGAACGAGTGCACCAGCCACTCCAGATCGCCGGGGTCGACGGCTAGCTCCAAGTGCGGGAAACGGGCGAACAGGCGGCTGAAGACGATTTCGAGTTCCAGCCGGGCAAGCGCGGCACCGACACAGTGATGGATGCCGTGGCCCATCGCCAGGTTGCCCTGCGTCGAACGGGTGATGTCGAGCCGGTCTGGGTTGGGGAACTTCTCCGGGTCGCGATTGCCCGAGGCCAGCGACAGCAAGACGAACTCGCCCTCGGGGATGACTACGCCGGCCACCTCCACTGGCTCGGTGGTGAAGCGCAGGCTGGCCGAGAGGCTGGGGCCTTCGTACCGTAGCAACTCCTCGACTGCACCAGCCGCCAGGCCGGGTCGCGCCCGCAGCAATTCCAGCTGGGCCGGGTTCAGCAGCAAGGCCAGCACCCCGTTAGTGATCTGCTTGCTGGTCGTCTCGTGCGCGGCCACTAGCAGCAGCAAGGCCATCGAGACGAGTTCCTGGCGCGACAGCCGGTCCTGGTCAACACTGACCTGCACCAGGGCGGTGAGCAGGTCATCGGCGGGAACGTCCCGCTTGGTGTCGCAGAGCCGACCGAGATAGCCGAGGATGTCGCCATGGGCCTGGCCGACCTCGTCCGCCGAGGCCGTACCGCCGTACAGGGTGTCGGCCCACTCGAAGAATCCCAGGCGGTCGGCCGCGGGCACGCCTAGCAGCTCGCCGATCACCGCGATCGGCAGGCGCCGCGAGAGCGTTTGCGCCAGATCGGTCTGGTTGCCGCCGGCGGCCATGCCGTCGAGCAGTTCGTCGACAAGTTCCTCGATCCGCGGACGCAGGTTCTCCACTCGGTGACCAGTGAACTCCCGGCCGACCAGGTGACGCAGCCGGGTGTGGTCGGGCGGGTCGCTGTTGACCATGTTGGTGGTCAGGGGCGGGAAGCCGGTGTCGATGCCCGTGATCTTGCTCTGCCGGACCATCAGTTCACCGATCCGGCTGCCGTCCTTGCCCAATCGGCTGTCGGCCAGCAGCTCGCGTACGTCGGCGTAGCGGGTCACCAGCCAGGCGCGCACCCCGCGGCGGGTGGTCACGCGGCAGACCGGGGCCTGCTCCCGCAGCCTGGCGAACAACGAGTACGGGTCTCGGGTGAACTCGGGACTGTAGACTTGCCCGGCTAGGGCTTGATCGATGGTCACCGGGGAATCTCCTAATCTGTCAGCTTCAGGGCGGGTAGCTAGACGCGGTGGCAGTCGAAAACATCGAACGGGATCCAGCTGTCGTCGTCCTGCGAATGCACGGACGAGCGGATGACGAAGTGGCCGTCGCCGACCTTGCGGAACACGTCGCGGACGGTACGGTGACCGCCGGCCTCGACCACGGTGTACGAGCCGGTGACGGTAAATTCGCCGTCCTGCCAGCCCGCCGAGGTGGCCGTTCCCTGGGTACCCGAGTCGCCGATGTAGTAGATGTTGAACTCCTGGTCGAGCGGGTTCCAGCCGAAGGTCCAGCGGCCCGACATGGTGCCCGGCCAAGACACGTCGACGTTGTAGTAGTGGCCGCCCAGGGTCGGCTCGCCGTACATGCTCATGACCGTCGGCGCGGCCCCGTCCGCTGGCGTCTCGCCCACACACTTGTGCTGCCCGAGCAGGAAGTCGAGGTCGTGCAACTGCACGGGCGGCGGGGGCACCTCGGTTGGCGGCAGCACCGCGCTGTCGGCAGGGGACTCGGTCATCGCGATTCACTCCTCTTGAGGGGGCATGGCGACCTATCGGCGGGTATTCCCGGAGCCGGTCGGCGGCTCAGCGCAGTTCCTCGAGCCATTGGTGTACGGCGGTCGCCGTCTTCTCCGGATACTTCGACATCATCGAGAAGTGGTTGCCGGGCACGCTGGTGACGTGCTGGACCGTGCCGTCGTTGGCCCGCAGGACCTCCTCCGGCTTGGCGACACCAGTCATGTACTCGGCCGCCCGGACGAGCAGGCTGGGCACCTCGATCGGCTGTGGCTGCCAGTCGTCGAACATTCGCAAGTAGCCGCCCATCGCGACGAGCTGGTGACCGAGCGGGGCGCCGTCCTCCGGCATCAGCTCGAACCGCTTGGCCTGCGCCCGCATGAAGTCGCGCTGCACCCCGATCACGAATTCGCCGGGCCAAGAGGTGTCGAGCATGACCAGCGCCGCCGGCGGGCGCCCGATGCCGCACAGATAGCCGGCGACGCCGTAGGCGATCCAGCCCCCGGACGAGTGCCCGACGATCGCTACCGTGTCGATGCCTGACTCCTCCAGCACGGCGTCGCCGTAGACCCGGAACAGGCTCTCCAGGTCGGCCGGGATCGGCTCGCCGACGGCGAAGCCGAGCGGCCGCACCGCGGTCACCTCCCGGGGCTCGGGCAGGCCCTCGGCGAACAACGAGTACGCGGTGTCGGTCATTGGTGCGATCGGCGGCACGATGCAGGCCAGCGCGGGCCTTACCGCACCGGCGGCGAGCCGGGTGACCTTCGGCCGCCCGGCCGATTCGGCGTCAGTGAAGTGCGGCAGCAGCCGGGCCGCGGCCGATAGCATGGTGACCGCGACTTCGAGCTGGCCGGTGGCGACGGCCTGCGCATAGAGCGAGACCACGGTGTCGCCGGGGGCGCTGCCGCGCCGCACCACGGGCGGCGCCGCCACCGGGGGCGCGCTCGGTTCGAGGACGGTGATCTCCTCGGCCAGGTACCTGGCCAACTCGGTCACCGTGGGGTAATCGAAGACCGTGGTCACCATGAGCCGCGTGCCGGTCAACGAGTCGATCCGGTTACGCAGCTCGACGGCGGTCAGCGAGTCAAAGCCGAGCTCGCGGAAGGTGCCGTCGAGCGGGACGAGATCGGCCGAGGAGTAGCCGAGCACCACCGCGACCTGGGCCCGCAGGGCCTCAGCGATAGTCTCCGCACGCTCCTCGGCGCTTTGCCCGGACAACCGGGTGAGCAGTTCGGAGGCGTTCTGGTCGCCCTCAGTCGCGCGCGAGGGCCGGCCCGCCGCCCGCCGGGCCCGGGTACGGACCAGGCCGCGTAGCAGCGTGGAGCCGGTACCGTCGCCGTGGCCCAAGGCGGCCAGGTTCAGCCGGATCGGTACGGCCACCGTCTCGTCGGCGGCGAGCGCGGCTTCGAAGAGCGCCATGCCCTGCTCGAAGCTGAGCGGCTTGATGCCGGACCGCCTAATCCGGGACTGGTCGACTGCGGTGAGGTGCCCGGACATCTCGCTGGCCTGTTCCCAGATGCCCCACGCCAGGGAGGTTGCGGTCAATCCGCGGGCCCGCCGCCAGGAAGCGAAGGCGTCCTCGAAGGTGTTCGCCGCGTTGTAGGCCGCTTGTCCGGCTGAGCCGAGGATGCCGGCGGCGGAGGAGTACAGGGCGAAGACGGCGAGGTCGGCGCCGGCGGTGAGCTCGTGCAGGTTCCAGGTGCCGTCCACCTTGGGGCGCAGGGCGGTCTCCAGG
>JAICUO010000938.1 GCA_025935815.1 Streptosporangiaceae bacterium | reverse complement strand
CCCGGATGAGGCACTGGTAGACCAGGGCGATCACGTCCGGGTGGGCCCGCTCCCAGGAGATGAAGCGAAAGCCGGTGCCGATGAACTGCAGCCGCGTGTCCGGCATCGCCGCGCGGGTGATCCGCAGCAGCTCCCACGGGTCCTCGCGGTGCACCCGGACCGAGACGCCCATCGCGGTGCTGGAGGAGTAATCCAGTGCCCGGAACCCGGCCCGGTTCATCACCGGGGCGATCTGCGCGATGTGCGCCGTCCGCAGCCCGGTCGCCCCCCACAGCGACTGGTTGCCGTCCCGCAGCGACACGTCCACCAGCTTGACGTCAGTCATGCCCGGCTCCCGTCCGGGGCGGCCGCCGCGACGTGGCGTTCCAGGTAGCTGGTGTCGACGCCGCCCTGGCGGAACTCGGCGGTCGCCAGCAGCGCCCGCTGCATCGCGACGTTGGTGGCGACCCCGGTGATCTCGCACCGGCCGAGCGCGCCCAGCAGCCGGTCGACGGCCGCGTCCCTGCTGGCGGCGTGCGCGATGACCTTGGCCAGCAGCGAGTCATAGTGCGGGGGGACCGGCGCCCCGGCCTGGACGTGCGTGTCGACGCGGATGCCGGGCCCGGCCGGGAAGGCGGCGCTGGTGATCATTCCGGGGCTTGGCAAGAACCCGCGCCCCGGGTCCTCGGCGTTCAGGCGGCACTCGATGGCGTGGCCGGACAGCCGCACGTCGGCCTGGGCGAGCCGCAGCGGCCTGCCCTCGGCGATCCAGATCTGCTCGGCGACGATGTCGTGCCCGGTGATGGCCTCGGTGACCGGGTGCTCCACCTGGACCCGCGCGTTGACCTCCAGGAAGTAGAACTCCCCGCGCGTCACGTCGAGCAGGAACTCCACGGTCCCGGCCCCCTGGTAGCGCAGGTGCGCGCCCAGGGTGACCGCCGCCTGGTGCAGCCGCTCGCGCAGCCCTGCGCCCAGGCCGGGCGCGGGCGCCTCCTCGATGAGCTTCTGGTAGCGCCGTTGCACCGAGCAGTCCCGGTCCCCCAGGTGGATGACCCGCTCGCCGTCGCCGAGGATCTGCACCTCCACGTGCCGGGCGGGGGCGACGTACCGTTCCAGGTACACCCGCGGGTCGCCGAACGCCGCCTGCGCCTCGGCGCTGGCCACCGCGACCGCCGCGCTGAGCTGGGCTGGGTCGCGGACCACGCGCAGCCCGCGTCCCCCGCCGCCGCCGGCCGCCTTCACCAGGGCGGGCAGCCCGACCCGCCCCGTGAGCCCGGCGCCGGCGGCGGCGTCGGCCAGGTCTTCCGGCGTGACGTGCTCGGCGGGCAGCACCGCGATCCCCGCCGCGACGGCCTGCTCGCGCGCGGCCAGCTTGTCCCCGGTGAGCTCCAGCGTCCGCGGCGCGGGGCCGATGAACGTGATCCCGGCCGCCGCCAGGGCGCGGGCCAGCCGCGCGTTCTCCGACAAGAACCCGTAGCCGGGGTGCACCGCGTCAGCCCCCGCGGTGACCGCCGCGCTGGTGACCGCCTCGACGCTGAGGTAGCTGGCGCTCGCGGGGGCTGGCCCGACGCGGATGACCTTGTCCGCGAGCCGGGCCGGGACCGAGTCCAGGTCGGCGTCGGAGGCGGCCAGCACGGTCTCGATGCCCAGCCGCGCGCAGGTGCGGATCACCCGCGCGGCGATCTCACCCCGGTTGGCGACCAGCACCCGCCCGAACCCGTGCGTCACCCGCGGACCGCCCCGCTCGTTAGCGTGCCGCTCGTCACCGTGCCGCTGGTTACTGGGCCGCTGGTTACTGTGCCGCTGGTCACTGGGCGGGCTCGATCCGCATGAGTGAGGCCCCCTGCGTCACCGGCTCGCCGTTGCCGATGAGGATCTGCGCGACCCGCCCCGCGGTCCCCGCGTGGACGGAGTTCATCAGCTTCATCGTCTCCACGATCGCGACGACGGTGCCCGCGCTGACCTGCGAGCCGACCTCGACGAAGGGCGCCGCCCCCGGCCGGGGCGCCCGGTAGAACGTTCCCGGCAGCGGCGCCGCGACCTCCGCCAGCCCCGCGCCGCTGTCAGTCCCGGTTGCGTCAGCGCCCGTTTCGCCAGCGCCCGTTTCGCCAGTGCCCGCGCGGTCGCCGGGATCGTCGCCGGCCACGATGCCGGGTGCGGCCCCTTCGGGTGCGGTACTGCCT
>JAICUO010000941.1 GCA_025935815.1 Streptosporangiaceae bacterium | reverse complement strand
GGGCGGTCCTGGTGCTCGAGAACCGCCTCCTGCACGCCGCCTTCACCTCGCAACGGCTCGAGACCGTCCGGCTCGTCGCGGCACAGCTCGCCGTCTCGCTCGACAACGCCCAGCTCTACGCCGATCTGCTCGCCTCGCGGGCGCGGATCGTCGCCGCGGCCGACCACGCACGCCGGCGCATCGAGCGGGACCTGCACGACGGTGCCCAGCAGCGGCTGGTCTCGGCGACGCTGCGGCTACGGGACGTGCAGGCGGCCCTTCCGCCCGAGCTGGGCCAGCTGAGCGCGCAGCTTGACGGTGCGGTGGCCGGCGTCAACGATGCGCTGGATGAGGTCCGCGAGATCGCGCGCGGGATCCACCCGGCGATCCTGGCGACCGGCGGGCTGCGGCCGGCGCTGCGAGCGCTCGCGCGCCGCTCGGCGGTGCCGGTCCGGCTCAACATGAACGCCGGGCCGCGGTTGCCCGAGCAGGTGGAGGTCAGCGCCTACTACGTGGTCACCGAGGCGCTTACCAACGCGGCCAAGCACGCCCGCGCCTCGGCGGTCCACGTCGGCATCGAGGTGACCGGGGAGGCGCTGCGGGTCGTGGTCGCCGACGACGGCGCCGGCGGCGCGGTCGTCGGCGGTGGCACCGGCCTGCTCGGCATCAAGGACCGCGTCGAAGCCCTCGGCGGCCGGGTCCACCTCGACAGCCCGCCCGGAGGGGGCACTCGGCTAACCGTGCACCTGCCGCACACCGCCACCACCGCCATCTGAGGGTGGTCACTCCTGCTACCTGCAATGCACCCGGTGCCGCGCGCTGGCAGGATGGCCCCGTGCAGCTCAGGTGCGTGATGGTCGATGACGATGACGCTTTCCTCGACGCCGCGCGGGCCTCGCTTGAACGACAGGGCGTGATCGTGGCCGGGGTCGCCCGCAGCCGCGCCGAGGCACTGCGGTGCGTTGAACTGCTGCGGCCGGATGCGGTACTGATCGATATCCGCCTGGGCGCGGAATCGGGCTTCGACGTGGCCAGGGACCTAGCGGCCGGCGCGTACCCGGCCCCGCTCGTCATGATCTCCTCCTACGCCGAAGAGGACTACGCGGACCTGATCGCGGAGAGCCCCGTTATCGGATTCGTGGCCAAGGCCGAGCTGTCAGCCGGCGCCCTCCGCCGCGTACTCGGGATGACCTGACCACCGCGCCTTGCCCCTGCCCCGGCCCCGGCCCCGGCACTGCCCGGCCCCGGCACTGCCCTGCCCCGGCACTGCCCTGCCTGCCGCGGTTCTTACCGCCAGCTGGTAGATGGTCTGGCCGCCTGCCGGAAAGACATGACGGCCGCGGCGAGGGATCGTCGGATATGCAGGAGGTGGAGTGCGATGGCCGCAGGCACCATAGATCCCCCGGGGCCACTGGCCGGGACGAGGGCGGACGGCCGCTGGCTGGGAACGCCCACGCCCGGGCTGGTCGGCCGGCGTGACGAGCAGGGAGTGCTTGAGGGGCTCTTGACCGCGGCGCGCGACCGCCAGGGCAGGGCGTTGGTCGTGCGCGGTGAGGCCGGTGTGGGCAAGTCGGCGCTGCTGGAGTGGCTAGTGGGAGCGGCGGCCGGCGTGCGGGTGGCCCGGGCGGCGGGCGTGGAGTCGGAGATGGAGCTGGCGTTCGCCAGCTTGCACCTGCTGTGCGCGCCCCTGCTGGGCCGGGCCGGGGACCTGCCGGGCCCGCAGCGCGACGCGCTGGGGGCGGCGTTCGGATTGCGGGAGGGGGGCGCGCCCGACCGGTTTCTGGTCGGGCTGGCGGTGCTCACGCTGCTGTCGGCGGCGGCGCGGGAGCGGCCGCTGCTGTGCATCGTTGATGACGCGCAGTGGCTGGACCGGGCGTCGGCGCAGGTGCTGGCGTTCGTAGCGCGCCGGCTGCCGACCGAGCCGGTCGGGCTGGTGCTCGCCGGGCGCGAGCCGGGCGAGGAGCTGGCGGGGCTGGCGGAGCTGGAGATCGCCGGACTGCCGCGCCCGGAGGCTCGGTCCCTACTGGGCCAGGTGGTTGGATTTGAGCTGGATGAGCGAGTGCGCGAGAAGATCCTGGCCGAGGCGAACGGGAATCCGCTGGCGCTGCTGGAGCTGTGCCGGAGTCTGGGCCCGGCGCAGCTGACGGCCGGGCCCGGGCTGGCCGGG
>JAICUO010000576.1 GCA_025935815.1 Streptosporangiaceae bacterium | reverse complement strand
GCCGCCACGCTGCTGGCCAGGGACGGGCTCGCGCACGCGTTCGTGCACCGGCGGGACCTGTCCAGCCTCGCCCTGCATACCCTCCTGCCACTGGTTCCGCCCGGGGACCCGGCAGGCGCCGACGGCGCGGACCCCGGCAGCGGGGGCAGTGCTGGCCTCAACAGTGCTGGCCTCAACAGTGCTGGCCTCAACAGTGCTGGCCTCAACAGTGCTGGCCTCAACAAGGCGGTCGAGTCGGCGGAGACGGCCGTCGCGAACGTGGTGATCGCGGCGCTTTGCGCTGGCCCGGACGCGGCGGCCGACAACCTGGAGCGACTGCGCGCCGGGAAGCCCGGGCCGGGCCGGGCCGATCCGGGCCTGGCCGCCACCATCGACCTGGCCGAGCTGATCTTGGCGCAGAAGGCATGCGACGCCGACGCCGTCGACGCGGCGGCCCGCCGGCTGCTGAGCGACGACGATGGCGGCGCAAAGCGGCCGCCCGTGCGGGCCTCGCCCGTGCCCGGACTGCGGGCGGCCGTGCTCCTCGCGCAGGCCAGCGTGCACGCGTGGCACGGCCGGCCGGACGATGTCGGGGGGCTCCTCGACTCGGCCCTGGCCGGGGCGCGACGCGACGGGCCCGCCAGCCTCGAGCTCGAGGTGCTGGCCATGATGGCGCTGGTCAATAGCCTCTGGTCGCGAACAGCGCGCGCCGAGCAGGTCACGCGGCAGGCCCAGGACCTGCGGCGGCGGGCCGGGCTGGAGACGCCGCCGGCCCTGGAGCTGGCGACGGCGGTGCGCGCCGTCATGGCCGGGGACTTCGGCGACCAGGGGCCGGCATCGCCGGAGATCGCGCTGCCCGACGTGGCCGGCGCCGATCCCGGCCTGGCGACGGCCCTGGCGCTCGTCCAGGCGGGCATGCTCTTGGCCCGGGGCGAGGAAGCCGGGGCACGGGGCGCACTGGTCCAGCTGGCGAGCCGGCGGATCCCGCCGGCACTCGCCGCCCGCCGGGACGCCATGCTCGCTGACCTGGACACCGCGCTGGGGCGGCCGCGCTCGGCGCTGACGTTGCTGGAGGGCTACCAGGGAACGAAATTCGCCATGCTCACCGCGACGGCCCGCGCGCGGGCGCACCTGGCGCTGGGCGACCGGCGTCAGGCACGAGAGTGCGTGCGCAGCGTGCTGATCACGCCCAGCGCCCAGGTCAGCCGGCTTGACCTGGTGTCGGCGCTGTTGTGTGACGCGCGGGTCGCGCAGGCCGACGGCGAGCGCGGGCGGGCACTGGAACTGCTCACCCGGGCCATCGAGATGGCGCGCGCGGATGTCGTGCTCCCCTTCCTGCAGGAAGGGGACGCGTTCGCCGACCTGCTGGGCCGCCATCCCGACGTGGCCGACCGGTGGCCGGCGCCCACGCCGAGCCTGTCCCCGGTGGCCGCCGCGCCGGGTGCGGGGCCGCTTCATGACCTGGCCGATCCGCTCACGCAGCGGGAGCTGACCATCTTGCGGCTGCTGAGCACCAGCATGTCAACGGTGGAGATCGCCGATGAGCTGTGCCTGTCGGCTAACACGGTCAAGACGCACCTGGCCGCCATCTACCGCAAGCTCCCGGCGAGCGGCCGCCGGGAGGCCGTGCTGCGGGCGCGCGAGCTGGAGCTGATCTGACGGGTGGCAGCTGACCCGTTGGGTGGCAGTGCTCGCTGGAGGCCTCTTTAGATTCACCCATCGCGGGTGATGAGGCGAGGCACTGATCAGGCTCATGGTGCTGACAGTCAGCAAACCGGATCCGGTGGCGAGGCTGCCGGGATGCACGGAACGGAGATGAGCATGGCGTCACTAACCGCCTGGAAGTTCGACACCCCTTACGGGGCCGAGGCGGCCCTGGACAAGCTCCGGGGCCTGGCGGACCAGCAGCTGATCGTGGTCCAGGACGCGGCCGTCGTCAGCTGGGAGACCGGCAAGCGCAAGCCCAAGACCCACCAGATGCACGACACCAAGTCGGCCGGGGCGCTCGGCGGCGCCTTCTGGGGGCTGCTGTTCGGCTTGATCTTCTTCGTCCCGTTCCTCGGGCTCGCGATCGGCGCCGCCAGCGGGGCACTGTTCGGCTCGATGGCCGATGTCGGGATCAGCGACTCGTTCATCAAGAACGTCCGGGACAAGGTGACCCCCGGTACCTCGGCGCTGTTCCTGCTCAGCTCCGACGCCGTGTTCGACCGGGTCAAGGAGCAGTTCCCGGGCACCGAGGCCGAGCTGATCAGCACGAACCTGTCTGCTGAGCAGGAGGCCAAGCTGCGCGAGGCCTTCGCGCCAGAGAGCTAAGCAAAAAGCGCGGCAGCCGGGGAGGGGCCAGGTGCCAGGGGGTAGCGAGAGATCCGGCGGGACCGCGGGCGCCGGAACCCAGCACGATGAGCACGCGGAACTACAGCGGCTGCGCGCCGAGGTAAGCGAGCTGCGGGAGCGAGAAGGGCGCGCGCAGGAGGAGGCCAAGGTCAAGCACCGGGGCCGGTGGCGTGCCCCGGTGGCCGCCCTGCTGATCACGCTGGGGTGCATCCTCGCTCCCGTGGCCGTCCTGGGCGTCTGGGCGGGTAACCAGGTCTCCAACACCGATCGTTACGTGGCGAACATGGCGCCGCTGATCTCGGAGCCGGCGATCCAGCACGCGCTCAGCGCGCGGATCACGACCGAGATCACCGACCGGATCGACGCGAAGGCGCTCACCACCCAGGCGGCCGCCGAGTTGTCCCGTGACCGCCTGCCGCGCCTTTCCGCCTTGCTGACCAACTTCTCCGGGCCGATCGCCAATGGGATCAACGGATTCGTGGGCACCTCGGTCTCCAGGATCGTGGCCAGCCCGGCGATGGCCACCTTGTGGGCCCAGGCGAACCGCACGGCCCACCAGAGCCTGGTGAACGTGCTGTCGGGCGAGGGCAACGGGGCGCTGGCCGAGAAGAACGGCCAGGTGGTGCTGGAGATCGGCCCGCTCGTCACCCAGGTACAGCAGCAGCTGACCGCGCGGGGGCTGACGTTCGCCAATAAGATCCCGAGCGTCAACGCCACGTTCCCGTTGTTCGAGGCGCCCAACCTGGCCAAGGCTCAGCAGGGCTACCGGCTGGTCAACACGCTGAAATGGCTGCTTCCCTTCCTGTCGCTGCTGCTGATGGCGGCGGGGATCTTCGTGGCCCGCGGCCGGCGGCGCGGGCTGATCGGCGCGGCCCTCGGGCTGTCGGCGTCGATGCTGGTGCTGGCGGCCGCGCTCCTGATCGCCCGGAGCATCTACCTGCGCAGCGTGCCGCAGTCCGTGTTGCCCGCGGACGCGGCGGCGGCGCTGTATGACACGCTGATCCGGTTCATCCGCGACGGGCTGCGCGTGCTGCTCCTCGTCGGCCTGGTCGTGGCGACGGGCGCGTTCTTGACCGGCCCGTCGGCGGCGGCGGTTCGCGTCCGGAGGACGGCGCGGGCGGGCATCGACTGGACCCGGGCGCGGTCCGAGCGGGCGGGCGTGCACACTGGCCCGGTCGGCGAGTGGGTCAGCGCCCACAAGACCGTGCTGCGTGTCGCCGCCGTCGCCCTGGCCGCCTTGATCTTCGTGTTCTGGGGCACGCCTTCCCTGGCGCTGGTGATCTGGCTGGTCGTGCTGCTGCTGGTGGTCCTCGGCGTCATTGAGTTGCTCGGCGGGAAAAGCGTGCCCCGGGCCGAGGGTGGTGCCCGGGCATGAGCCGCATGCCCGGGCGGTGAGGCAGGTGCTCGCCGAGGCGGCGGGGTTCGCCCTCCTGGCCGCTATCTCCCCGACCGCGCTGCTGGTGATGGCGGTCTTCCTCGGCTCGGGCAACCCGAGGCAGACCGCGCTGGCGTACGTGGCGGGCGCGATGATGATGTCGGTGATCATGGCGGTGACGGTGTTGCTGCTGCTGCGCGGCACTGGCCTGAACCTGCAGCGCCACCACGACCCGCGTTACGGCCTGCGGCTCGGCCTGGGCGTTCTCGCGCTGGCGGCAGCGGTCGTGGTCCGGTGGCGTCGTCAGCGGGTAACCGAGCCAAGCCCGGCCCGCTCCAGCGCGGCCGTGCCCAGCGCGGCCGCGTCGAGTCCGGCCCTGTCCAGCGCGGCCCTGACCAGCCCGGCCATCTCCAGCCCGGCGGGAGCCGGCAGCGGCTTCATGTCCCGGCTCGTCGCCCGCCCGTCGGCTCGCTCGGGATTCGCGGCCGGCGTCATCTTGTTCGCGCCCTCGGCCACCTTCATCGCCGCGGTGCAGGTCGTCGCGACGGCCCGGGCGAGCGTGGCCGGCACGGTGGCCGGGCTGGTGATCGTCGTGCTGGTCAGCGTGCTGGTCGTCTGGCTGCCGTTGCTGGCCTTCCTGCTGGCCCCGGAGGCGACGACGCGCCGGCTCGGCATGATCAACGGCTGGCTGCGCACCCGCGCCAAGCGGCTCGCCGCGGGCGCGCTCGGGGTCGGCGGCGTCATCCTCATCGTCAACGGCGTGCTCGGCCTCACCGGCGCGCTGTAGCCGACGCGCTCGCGTGGGCGTGATCGAGGCGGCTGGCGAGCGTCTTCAGGCCGCGGTAGGCGGCGGTCCTGATGGCCCCGGCGCGCTTGCCCGCGACCTGCGCCGCGCTCTTGGCGTCGAGGCCCATGACGGCGCGGAGCAAGACCGCCTCGGCCTGGTCGGGCGGCAGCGAGGCGATGAGGCTCAGGGCCGCGTCCGTGGTGACGGCCTCGATGGCGCGGTCCGCGGTGTCCTCGGGCCCGGCGAGGAAAGCGAGGTCTTCCACGGGCACCGGGATGGCCGGCTGGCGGCTAGCGCGGCGCAGGTGGTCCATGGCCCGGTGACGCGCGATGGTGGTGATCCAGCCGCGGAAGCCGTCGTAATCTCCGTGGAATGCATGCAGGTCGCGGGTGGCCTGCAGCCAGGTCTCCGAAGCGATGTCCTCGGCTTCGGCGGCCACGAGGTAGCTGAGGTAGCGCAGCAGCCGGGGCTGCGTCTCCCGGTACAGGGTCCGGAACGCCATGGGGTCCCCGCGCCGGGCGCCCTCGATCGCCGCGGTGAGCTCG
>JAICUO010000412.1 GCA_025935815.1 Streptosporangiaceae bacterium | reverse complement strand
AGAACCTGATGAAATGACTGCCATGTCAGTCTCCAGCGGGCCGTCGGTAACCGTCCGCGACGACTCCAGCGGCCCCGGCCGGGGGCGCGGGATACTCGGTCAGGCCTGGCGCGCGGCCGGGTCGGGCTGGCAGTGGCTGGCGGCGCGGCGCTGGCGGATGGCCATCGCCTGGGTGGTCGGCTTCGCCGTCCTCTTCGCGCTGAACGTTCGGTTGTCGCAGACCACCGCGACCAACTCCGACGGGGCGTCCCAGGCGCTGCAGGGCTGGGATTTCCTGCACGGCAACATCCTGCAGCACAACTGGATCACCGGTGACGTCGCATACTTCCCCAACGACGTGGTCGAGAACGCGCTGGTCATCTTGGCGCGCGGATTCGGCGCCGACGACGTCCACTGGTACGGCGGTCTCACCTACACGCTGGCGATGCTGCTCGTGGCCCTGCTCGCGATGGGCAGGCCCGGCGAGGTGGCGCGGCGCCAGCGGCTGGCGCGCGGCGCCATCGCGGCCGGGATCATGATCGCCCCCGAGCTCGACGCCGGCGTGTACTCGCTGATGCAGGGGCCCGCCCACCTCGGCGCGGCGCTCCCGGTCCTGCTGGCCTGGCTGATCGTGGACCGGGCACCGCGGGACGCGGGCGGCCGCGTGTCCGGGAGGTGGCAGTGGTACGTGCCCGTCGCGGTCGCGCTGCTGCTCGCCTGCACCGGGATAGCGGACCTGACGGCGGTCATCATCGGCGCGGTGCCGCTCGTGGGCGTGTGCGCGTACCGCGTGCTGCGCGCGCGATTCTTCGCCCGCAAGGCCCTCCCCTCGCAGCGGCTCGAGGTGGCGCTGGTCGCCGCGGGCCTGGTCGCGGGGGCGATCAGCTGGGAGGGAGCGCACATCCTGACCGCCATCGGGTCGCTGACCGAGGTGACGCCCATCACGAAGCTCGCCCCGGCGCACGTGATCTTCTGGCACAACTTCCGGGTGACGGGCCTGTGCCTGCTCGTGCTGGCCGGCGCCAACTTCATCGGCGTGACCTCTCACGCGCGGGCCGGCATCGAGCTGCTCCACCTGGCCGGGGCCATCCTGGGCGCGTGCGGGCTCCTGGTCGCGGCATGGCGGTTCCTGCGGGACGAGGACCTGATCTCGCAGCTGCTGCTCGCGGGCATCGCGCTCAACCTGGCGGGCTTCGTGGCTGGCACGCACGCCGAGGAGATCACCTTCACGCACGAGATCAGCGCCGTGCTGCCGTTCGCCGCCGCCCTGGCCGGGCGGGTGCTGGCCGGGGCGCTGCTGAAGTGGCGGCTGTCCCCGGTGCTGGCGCTAGTCCTGTGCGGTTACCTGGCCGGCTTCGGGTACGCGGTCCGCCAGCCCGTGCTGCCCGCCCAGAACGAGGCGCTCGTCTCCTGGCTGGAGGAGCACCACCTCAAGTACGGCCTTTCCGGGTACTGGGCCGCCAACAGCGTCACGCTGGCCAGCCACCAGCAGGTCCGGGTCCTCGCGCTCAACCGGCTGAACGGGAAGGTCCAGCCCGCGGTGCAGCTGGTGAGGCGCGAGTGGTTCGACCCGCGCCAGTCAACGGCCAACTTCGTCGTGCTGTTCCCCACCTACCCGGGCACGAAGCCATTCACGGGCTTTACCGGCATCGTCGGCTTCCCGTACCAGAAGGACGTCCTCGCCACCTTCGGGCAGCCCGCCAGGACCTACCATTACCGGCAGTACACGATCCTCGTCTGGGACAAGAACCTGCTGGCCGACATGGCGGTCCCGGTGGTAGGGGACCCTCGGCTGGGCTGATCCCCTTACGCCTGCCTATCGCGAGCCTGGCAGCGCAGGGCGCGCAAGACCTCGTCGCGCCCCTCGATGAGCAGGCGGCGCAGCGCGGCCGGCGGCTGGTGCGCGACGATGTAGGCGTCGGTCGCCTCCACGGTCGCCCGTGACACCGGGTTGACCGCGTACGCGCCGGACACGAAGTCCTGGGCCATCGCCGAGCTCCACTCCCGCCATACGTCGCCCACGGCATCGAAGTAAGCGGGCGCGTACGGCGTGAGCAGCTCCTCGGCGTCGGGGTCGGCGAACCCGCCGAGGACCGCGCGGAACATCGCGATGGTCAGCTTCCCGCCGGTCAGGTCCTCCCACGTGTCGTGCTTGACCTCGGCCGTCGGGATGGCCGCCCGGCAGGTCGCGGCGTGCCGCTCGCCCGCGTCGGTGGAGTCGGTGGCGAGCTCGGCGTCGATGGCCGCCTCGCCCTTGACGCCGCGGCTGACCAGCCGGCGCAGCAGGATCCAGCGCAGGTCGGTGTCCACGCTAAGCCCGTCGATCACGGTTTCGCCGGACAGCAGGCCATCCAGCATGGCCAGGTCATCCGCTGAGGTCGCCGCCCCGGCGAACGCGCGCGCGTAGGCCAGCTGGTGATCCGATCCCGGCGCCGCCGACTCCAGCAGCGACCGCAGCGACGAGGCCATCAGGGACAGCCCCTCGGCCCGCCACGACGGGTCGGTGAGCTTGCGCACCGCCAGCGCCGCCTGCCGCAGCAGCGTCTGCACGACGCTGATGTCCTTGACCGAGTCCACGCCACCGAGCACCAGCCGCACGTAGTCGCGGGCGGGCATCTCGGCGTCGCGGCACATGTCGTAGGCGGCCGCCCAGCACAGCGCGGCCGGCAGCGAGTCGGTGAACGTGCCGATGGACTCCACCAGGGTGGCCAGCGAGTGGTCATCGAGGCGGAGCTTGGCGTAGGTCAGGTCCTCGTCATTGAGCAGCACCAGGTCCGGCCGGGCCTGGCCGATCAGCTCGGGCACCTCGGTACGCGCGCCCGCCACGTCGATCTCGATGGTCGTCCGCCGGGACAGGCCCGCGTCCGTCTGGTCGTAGAGGCCGATCGCGATGCGGTGCGAGCGCAGGGTGGGGTGGGAGGCGGCGGCCTCCTGCAGCACGGCGAACGACGTGAACGCGCCGGCCCCGTCCACCTCGTAGGAAGGCCGTAGCGTGTTCACGCCCGCGGCCTCCAGCCACTCCCGTGACCAGGCCGTCAGGTCCCGCCCGGAGGTCGCCTCCAGCGCGGACAGCAGGTCCGCCAGCGTCGCGTTGCCCCACGAGTGGGCGGCGAAGTAGCGGCGCACGCCCGCCAGGAAGTTCTCCCGCCCGACGTAGGCGACGAGCTGCTTGAGGACCGAGGCGCCCTTGGCGTAGGTGATCCCGTCGAAGTTCACCTCGACGGCGTGGATGTCGGGGATGTCGGCGGCGATCGGGTGGGTGGACGGCAGTTGGTCCTGCCGGTACGCCCACGCCTTGTAGACCTGCGCGAACGTGGTCCACGCGTGATTCCAGCGGGTGGCCTCGGCCTGCGCGATGGTGCCCGCCCAGGTGGCGAACGACTCGTTCAGCCACAGGTCATCCCACCAGCGCATCGTGACCAGGTCGCCGAACCACATGTGCGCCATCTCGTGCAGGATCGTCTCGCCGCGCGCCTCGCGGGAGAAGTCGGTCACCCGGGACCGGAACACGTAGTCCTCAAGGAAGGTGACCGCGCCCGCGTTCTCCATTGCGCCTTCCTTGAACTCGGGCACGAAGAGCTGGTCGTACTTGCCGAACGGGTAGGTGATCCCGAACGCCGCGTGGTAGAAGTCGAAGCCCTCCCGGGTGACCTGGAAGATCTCATCCGGGTCGAGGTACGGCGCCAGCGACTGACGGCAGAAGATCCCCAGCGGGATGCCGTCGTGCTCGTCGCGCACGACATGGTACGGCCCGGCCGACACGTGCGTGATGTAGGTGGACATCACTGGCGTGGGCGGGAAGTGCCACCGCCGCGCGCCGGTCCGGTCCGCGACCGCCGTCCCCCCGTCGGTGTCCGGGGCCATGTTGGAGACCACCAGCCAGCCCTCCGGCGCCAGGACGCTGAGCTCGTAGCTGGCCTTCAGGTCGGGCTGGTCGAAGCAGGCGTAGATCCGGTGGGCGTCGAACGTCTCCAGGTCGGAGTACATGTACACGTTGCCGTCGGCCGGGTCGGTGAACCGGTGCAGGCCCTCGCCGCTGCGCGAGTAGGCGCATTCGGCCGTGATGACGAGCTCATTGGCGGCGGCCAGGCCGCCGACGGCGACCCGCTCGCCGTCGAACGCGTCGTCCGGTGCGATGCCCGAGCCGTTCAGCGTGATCGAGCGAACCTCGGGAGCCGCCAGGTTGAGGAAGGTGCCGGCCCCCGGCCGCGCACATGCGAACCTGATCGTGGACACCGAACGAAACGTCGTGTCTCCGCCGGTCAGATCCAGCTCCACCTGGTAGGTGACGCCCGATATCAGCGCTGCCCGTTCGCGGGCTTCGTCACGGGTGAGGTTTGCTGCCACCAGGTGGTCCCTTCGTGGTGGGAGAGGTCTGTCTGGAGATTTTCGCACGGCACGCGACTGTGGGGATAACACAGCGCTGAT
The DNA here is from genome assembly GCA_025935815.1 of Streptosporangiaceae bacterium. Taxonomy (GTDB): domain Bacteria; phylum Actinomycetota; class Actinomycetes; order Streptosporangiales; family Streptosporangiaceae; genus Trebonia. The sequence continues at coordinate 2,646 of JAICUO010000412.1, read as the reverse complement.
ATCCGGTCGCCTCCGCAGCTTTTTCCTATCATATTACAACGAGTACGCATTCAGTTATCAAGGGTGACAGGCGGTCTTCGCGCCGCCTCCACGTGCGCTGGAGCCTACCCGCGACCCGCCCTCCGTCACATCCGTCATCTTGCGCAGTGTTTATCTGGGGGGCACATGCCAGCCCCCCAGACCCCCGGACACAGGGAAGGCCCCCCCGTCCCCCCAATAACCCCCTGGCCCCGGGTCGCGGAACCCGCTCCGGGGGGAACGCCGGCTTTCGGCCGGCTAGGGGAATGCAGAGCGCTTCTGGCAGACTGGCGGGCGTGCGCGTATACCTGGGATCAGACCACGCCGGCTTCGAGCTGAAGGCGACGCTGGTCGCCGCGCTGGAGAAGGCTGGGCATGAGCCGGTCGACTGCGGCCCGCACGCCTACGTAGCCGACGATGACTATCCGGTCTACGTCCTGCGCGCGGCGCAGGGCGTAATCGATGAGCCCGGCAGCCTCGGCATCGTGATCGGCGGGTCCGGCAACGGCGAGCAGATCGCGGCGAACAAGGTCCCCGGCATCCGCGCCGCGCTCGCCTGGACGACGGAGACCGCCGCGCTCGCCCGGCAGCACAACGACGCGAACGTGCTCAGCCTCGGCGCCCGCCAGTACCCGATCGACGACGCGGTCGGGTTCGCCCTGACGTTCGTGGCGACCCCGTTCTCCGCGGAGCCGCGGCACGCCCGGCGCCTGGCCATGGTCGACGAGTACGAGAAGACCAGGGCGCTGCCCCCATTGCCGTAGGAGCACTGCCACAGCAGCGCTCCGCGAGGCGTGGCGAGCGGAGCTTCGCGATTCTACGGGCGGATATCCCGTGAGCGCGGGGGGTCCGGGGGGCTGGCGGGTGCCCCCCGGGAAGAGGAGCGGCGGCGGGTCCGCTTGGACCCGCCCCTGGCGCCGCCCTTGTCGCCGTCGGCCTTCGCGGGCAGCGCGGTCGCCGGAGCGCCCTGAGGCTGGGCGGGCGGCGGCGGAGCCGTCGCCGGGGCCGCCGGCTCCTCCTCGCGGGCCCGCGACACGTCCCTTGCTCGCATCGCCGCGCTGAGCGTTATCTTCATCGTCGGCACAATCGTGGTCCTACCCGTTAGAAGATGACCGGGCACCACGGGGCCGGGTCCCACGTCATCGCGGCCGACAGCGGCCCGAGTGCCCCGGGGCGGACCTCGGTGGCCAGTCCCGCCGCCGCGAGCGCGCCCAGCCGGGTCCCGCCCAGGTAGGCCGCGCCGAGCTCGCGGACGTCGAGCGCCACCGACGCCGCCTGCGACGTCCGCTCGCACGTGACGCCGCCCGCCGCCCCCGCGACGCCGGGCACCTCAGCCCGCAGCCGCCACCGGCCCGCGTTCGACGCCAGCAGCGAGTCCGCCACCTCCAGCACCACGTCCACCGGGCAGGCATAGGCGCGGGCGGCCAGCGCGCGCGGCAGGTCGATGATCCGGACCCAGATCCCGTCGGAGACCAGCGGCCGCGCCCGCCGCGGGTCGGCGAGCTGGTACAGCAGCGGGTCATCGGGCGGCCGGTGCGCGGCGACGAACTCGGCGGCCAAGTCACGGCTGAGCAGGTCCCGCCACAGCGCCGCCCCGGCCGCCGCGTCGGCCGCGACCAGCTCCCGGACCGTGATCAGGCCATTGGGCAGGTACTCGCCGTTATCCCAGCGCGGCAAGGCGCTGTACAGCGCGTACCCGCGCGGCCCGGACGCATCCGACACCACCAGGCAGCGCAAAGGCCCGCCACCGCCCCGAGAGCCTTCCGAGTCCCAGAGCGCTCGCGCCCACCAGGCGTCACTGCGCTCGAAGAACCCCGGCTGCGTCGGCAGCGCCGTGTCATACACCTTGGTCAGCTCGGGCAGCGCGTCCGCCGGCGCGACCAGCCGCAGCGACAGCGCGGGGTCAGCCTCCCGGGCGATGGCCCCCTCGGAGCGCTCGAAGCGGAACACCGCGTCCGTCGATGCCCGCCCGTACCCGTACCGCCCGTAAAGCGGGGCCTCCGAGGCCCAAAGCGCGGCCACCGGCTCCTCGCCGCGCGCCGCGATGTCGGTGAGCTGGCGCCGCATCATCGACCGCAGGATGCCGCGCCGCCGGTGCGTGGGCAGTACCGACACGTACGAGACCCCGGCCACCGGGAGCACCGCGCCGGGCACCGCCATCTGGAAGGTGAACGCGCCCGCCGTTCCCACGATGGCGCCGTCGGAGACCGAGCTGGTGGTGTCCGCGGACGGGTCGACGGCGGCCAGCGACCGCTCTGGCTCGAAAAGCCGCTCCCAGAGCGCGATCCGCTCCGGGGGCATTACCCCCGCATGGAACGCGTGATCCTCCACGTCGCGGAACGCGGCGGACTCTTCACGGGTAACAGGGCGAATCGGGTAGGGGTCTGCCATGATTGACTTCATATCCTGCTCAGTCGGCCGGAGGCGAACAGTTTTCGCAACGCCCTGGTCGGCACGACCCTAGCAGGAGCGCCGGAGGAGGAGCAGACGCCGCGTGCTGTCATCGCCCGGGGGGCGACCCCCGTACCCCCGAGGCCATCGCCCGGGAGGCGACCCCCGTACCCCCGGAGCATCGCCCGGGAGGCGACCCCCGTACCCCCGGAGCATCGCCCGGGAGGCGACCGTTTT
>JAICUO010000746.1 GCA_025935815.1 Streptosporangiaceae bacterium | reverse complement strand
GGGGAGGCGGCCACCATGGGCAGCATGTCAGCGTCGGACGCAGCCCCGCTGCCCCGGCTCGGAGAAGTCTTCTTTGACGTGCGCGGCAGTTCCCGCAGCATGCGTCTGAGTTGGTACGCCGACACCGGGATCGCAGTGTTCAGCATCTGGCAAGGGGGGACCTGCACCGGCACCTTCCGGCTCCCGATGGATGACCTGCCCCGGCTGATGGACTCGCTGCACCGCGGCATGCAAGGTGCCCCGGACGGGCCGCAGGAAGCCCGCGAGCTGCCGGCCGGCCAGCGTCCGCGGCTCGCGATCGGCGCGGCCCCCGAGCCTTACACGGGAGCGCTGCTCGCCCTCGGCGGGGCGACGCCCCTCCCGCTGCCCGGTGAGGCTGACCGCCGCGGCGGCCAGCCCGATGGGCCTTCCGGGCCGGCCGGCTACGGACACGAGCCCGCCTACCTGAGCGACTACCGGGATCAGCGGTCGCCGGGGGATGGCCAGGGCCGCTCATACGGTGACGCGCCGGCGTTCGGCGGTGCGGCGGCTAACGGCGGTGCGGCGGGTAACGGCGGTGGCGCGGGCTACGGCAGTACCGCGAGTTACGACAGCGGGCCGGGCTACGGCGCCCCTCCTGGCTACGGGGATGCCGCTCCGGGCAGCGACCCCCAGGGCTACGGCGCGCGCGCCGGCTATGAGCGGCCGGCCTATGACGCGCAGGGGTACGCCGACGCGCCCCAGGCTTACGGGGAAGGCCGCTCGTACTCACCCGAGCAAGGCTTCCCCGATGCGCGGCCCTACGCTGTCGCCGCCTTGTCCGCCGATGGCAGCGGCGCGCACCCGGTGCCCGGCTACCCGGCTGGCGGGCAAGCCGGCCAGGGCTATGACGCGCGGGGGTATGACGCCCAGGGCTATGCCGCCCCGGGGCATGCCGAGCAGGTGCCGGCGGCGGCCGACTACCCGGAGGGCGGCTTCGGCAACCGGGGATACGGCTCGGCGGACCCGGCGGCGCATTCCTACCCGATGGCACAGTCTTATCCGGAAGCACAGTCTTATCCGGAAGCACAGTCTTACCCCGAGCCACGGGCTTACCCCGAGCCACGGTCATATCCGGAAGCACAGTCTTACCCCGAGGCACAGTCTTACCCCGAGGCACAGTCTTACCCCGAGGCACAGTCTTACCCCGAGGCACAGCCTTACCCGGCGGCTCGGGAATTCGAGCCGACGCTGTCCGCGCCGGTCGATGAGATGCCGTCCACGGCGGGTTACCCGGTAGCCGAGGCGCAGGCGCCGCCGGCGCTGGCCGCCGCGGCGGCCAGCGGCGATGCCGCATCGCCCGAGCGGTTCCCGCTGGCCTACCGTGACCAGCCCGCCTACCCCGAGGTCGCGGGCTACCCGAGCCCCTCTGGGTACGGGCAGCCGGGCCGGGCCGGCCAGCCGGGATACGGTGAGCCGCCCGCGTACCCGGAGCAGTCCCGTGACCAGGGATATCCGGCTGGCGCCGGCGGCTACCCGCCCGGCGGGGGGTATCAGGACGCGGGCGCGCCCGCCGCGAGCGGGTACCCCGCCAGCGGCTATCGGGATGGCTACCCTTCGGGTGGCTACGCCGATGGCGGTTTCACCGGCAGCGGCGGCTATCCGGTAAACGGCGGTTATCCGGTAAACGGCCCTGAATACGCGGTGGCCGCGGGCAGCCCGAACGCCGCGGGCAGCCCGAACGGGGCAGGCCCGGCCAGCGCCTACTCAAGCGGTGCCTATCCAAGCGGTCCCCGCTCAAGTGGTGGCCACGAGGTCATCGAGCCCGGCGGCGCGGCCGGCTATCCGGCTGCGAGCCGTGACAGCGGGGGGTATGCGACCAACGGGTACGAGGCGCCGGCCTTCACGCCGAGCTTCACCCCCAGCGGGGGCGCGCCCGGCGGGCCGAGCTTTACTCCGAGCGGGCCGCCCAGCTTCACTCCGGCCGGACCGGGGACGGGCCCGGCCCACGCCGGCGGCAACGGCACCGCCGGCGGCAACGGCGCCGTCGCGGGTAACGGCGTGGGCTACCTCAACGGGAACGGGGCCGGCTACCCGAACGGCAATGGCTATAGCGGCGCCCCCAACGGTGCGAACGGCTATGAGACCGCCAACGGCCACGGCGGCGCCAACGGCTATGAGACCGCCAACGGCTATGAGACCGCCAACGGCTATGAGACCGCCACCGGTTACGGGAACGGCAACCACGCCCCGAACGGCGCGGGCTACGGCCACCCGGGCTACGGGAATGGCGGCAGCGGGTACGCGGCTGAGGAGTATCCGGCGGGTCCCGGCTATGGCGCGGAGGCGGGCTACGGCGGCTACCGCGGCGAGCAGGCCCCGGGCGGCTACCCCGACGGTGACCAGTACGGCTCGCCGTCAAACGGCAGGGATCCGGGGGAACAGGGATACCCCCAGCGGCGTTAGACTGTATTGGCCGGTGCGGCTAGGGTCCCCCGGGCCGCACCTAATATCGCCTTCGCGGAATACCGTTCGGCTGGAGCCGCGATGAGCCTCTCGCCGAGGAGGCGACCGGTCGCACCGGCCTCGACTCTGGACGGCCCCTGTGCCTAACGGTGCAGGGGCCGTCTCGGTATGTCCCCCGTCAGTGTCCCGGAGCTCAGGTCCGCGACCTACGGTGCCAGGCCACATGACCAGCACTGCAGGCCGAGGACACTAGCCCTGGGGCGGAGTCTTGTCGCTGGCGACGATCGGGCCGGCGGGGTCTGCGGCGGTCGTGGCGGGGGCGGGGGCGGGAGCGGGAGCGGCTAGGCCGGTGCCGGTCAAGTCGGCGCCGGGGGCCGCAGCGGCGTCCTTATCGAGGGGAACCGGGCCGACCACCGCGTTCAGCACCTGTGAGTTCGGCACGGCCATCATGGAGCCGTTGACGGCCAGGCGGACGTAGGTGATGCCGATCTCCGTGACCGTCCCGTCCAGCACGCCGCCCAGGGCGCCGGCCTGGAGCCGGATGGCGTCCCCGACCCGGAACGGCCGCGCGAGCAGCAAGACGATCCCGGCGAATACGTTGGACAGCGACTGCTGCGCGGCGATGCCGACGAACACGCTGGTCAGCGCGCCCCCGAGGACCAGCTGGCCCACCGGCACCCGCAGCAGCTCCAAGGTGATGATCAAGGTCGCGAAGGCGCCGACCAGCAACAGCGCGTAGCGGACGACCGCGGCGTGCGCCGGTCCGGCCCTCGGCGCCAGTACGTCGCGTGCCTTGCCGGACAGGCCATAGGTGGCGATGCTGGCGAAGGCGCAGAACGCCACGGCGCAGCCCGCCGCGATGAACTGCTGCGGGACGGCCTGGCCGGTGAAGAAGTCCCGGAATCCCCGGTGCGCCCACCCCGACGTGACGGTGGCGGCGATCGCGAACACCAGGGCGATCATCGACTGCCACGGACGTGCCCGCGCCTGGACCTTCGCGACCTGTGCAGACAGGTCAACCTGCGTCGCGTCGGGCAGGTGCATGGAGAACCTCCCGTCTCACCGATGTGGTTGCCTCGACCGACAACCGTACCGGGCAAGTCCGGAGGATATGGAACCGGCCGCGCGGGATACAGGATCCCGCGCCGCCGGACCGCGCCCGGCGGCGATGCGCCGGCAGCGGCGGATCAGGC
>JAICUO010000704.1 GCA_025935815.1 Streptosporangiaceae bacterium | reverse complement strand
GCGTCCATCTCGCCGGCGAACTGCAGCAGGTTCCAGCCCTTGCTGGTGATCAGGTAGTTGCTGGCGAAGCTCATCAGCGAGTTGAGCCGGCCGATGTCGGTCAGCAGGCCATCGGTCTTCAGCTTCCACAGCACATAGTCGAGCACTGCCTGCTGGCGCGCGGTGCGGTCGAGGTCACCGCCGGGAAGGCTGTCTCGCTCCCGGACGAACGACAGGGCTTGCGCCGCGTCCAGGTGCTGGTAGCCCACCTTGAGGTTGGCCCCGGAGTTGGCGTCGGTCAGGTTCGCGCCGACCGGCTTGCCGCCGCCCCCGGGCCACGACTTGACGCACGCCTCGATGCCGCCGAAGGCCTTGGCCAGCATGTAAAAGCCGTCGAGGTTGAGCTCGGCGAAGTGATCAATGTGCTGCCCGGTCAGGTGCTCGACGGTGGTGACCTCGGCGGCCCGCCCGGCCTCGTGTCCCTGGAACTCCTGCTGCCACTGCGGCATCTTGGGGTTGTGCTGGACGAGCCAGCTCTGCCGGGCCGCCTTCGCGTAGCCGTAGGCGTTGTCGATCTTGCTCATCGAGGGACCGAAGCCGTACGTGCCGTACATCTGCACGTAGTCGTCGCGCGGGATCGAGTAGCCGACGGCCTTCTGCCCGCCGTCGAAGATGTGGATGAGGATCAGCGTGTTTGTCGCGTTACCGCCGTTATTACCGATATGCATGATGTTGGTTAGGTACCGCGGCAGTGGCTTCCCGCTCCAGTAGGTGCGAGATTCCAGGCCCATGACCAAGATGTTCATCGGCCCGGTGGACGGCCCCCCGGCCGCCACGGCGGAGTTGCCGGTGCTTTCCGCCTTGGACTGCGCGTAGTAGCCGACGCCGCTCGCGACCAAGACGATCGAGGCGACGATGCAGCTCAGCGTGTAGCCCGCCTTGCCCAAGAGCGCCCCGCCGTTCAGCCTCAGCATCGCGCGTCTCCTCCACAGTGGCTGATCACCAATCTGCCGAAGACTACCCGCTAGTACCTCGCGGGCGCGGCGAACCACGGTTGGCGGTAACGGAACCGCCATCTTCTGAGCAACATCTTTGCGACACTCGGATGGGTTGCTTAACGGCGCTGGAGGCGAGTTGGCGCAGACATGCATTAAAGTTCGGGGTCAATGACCACTCCACCAGGGCAGGAGCCTCGACCCGGTTTCACCCCGCGCGGCGGCCAGGCCAGGCCAGGCCCCCGGGCGGGCGATGCACGCTTCCCGGACAATGATCCCAGGTGGCGTGACGAGCCGCGGACCCGCCGCCCCAATGCTCCCGGCAGCAATGCCGCTGGCAACAGTGCGGCCGGCAACAATGATCCGGGCAACGGCAGGACGCGCGAGCCAGGCCGCGACGCCGGGGACCGCCGGGCTGACGGACGGCCACCCGGAAAGCGTCCGGCCAGCGGATCACGGCCCCCGGGCGGGAGCGCGTTCAGCGACCGCGACGGGGATCGCGGCTTTCACGGCGGCCAGGGCTGGCCGGGCGGCGACGGCAGACGGGGCCCGCGCGACAGCCCTAACGCCCCGCGCTCCGAAGCGTCCCGGCGGCCCGCCCCGTCATTCTCCCCGGCTGGCCAGGCCGCGAGCGCCGCTGCCACCCGTGGTTCTGATGGCGGTACCGCGAGGAAGCGCCCCCCGGCCGACGCGGTCCGGTCAGGGCTGTTCGCGACGCCGGCGCTGCGCTGGATAGGCAGGCTGCCGGTGAAGATGGCGGTCCTCGGGTTCACCGGCACCGTGCTGGCGGGGACGATCCTGACCATTGTCATGGGGCAGGAGCCTGGTTTCCTGCTCGGCTTCTTCCTCGTCCTGGGGTCGGTTGCGGCGGCCGCCGCGGTGCGACGCGGGGGCGCGCACAAGTTCATCCCGCTGCCCGCGCTGGCCTACCTCGCCGCGGCCGTCTTCGCCGGGATGGCCCATGACTCCGGAAGCCTCAATACCAGCAGGCAGTTCGTGGTCGACTTCCTGACCTGGATCGGCGGTTCGTTCGTCGCGGTCACCGCCTCGACGATCCTCGTCGTGCTGATCGCCTTGACCCGGTGGCTGCTGTCCGGGCGACTGGTGTCGGGGCAACTGCCGGCCACCGGGCCCGCGCGCACCCCCGCCCGCCCGGCCAGCCGTGAACCGCGTGGCAATCGCGACGACTGGGGCTCGCGCGGTGAGCGCGCCGCTCGCGGCAATGCCGACCCGTGGCGGAACCCGGGTCAGCCCGATGAACGGGGTCGGCGCGCCGACGGCACGTGGCCGAGCCAGACCTTCCGGGGTGACCGGGAGCGGCGCGGTGAGGACACCCAGGGCAGGCCGGATGGCCGGGGCCGCGACGAGGGAACCTGGCCCAGCCAGGGCATGCGAGACGACCGGTCCACCGGGGACCGCGGGCCCGGCGGGGATCCGCGCGACCAGCGCCCGCGAGAGCAGCGTCCCCTGCCACCGCGCGAGGACCGCGGGCGGTACGACGACCAGGATCCCCGCGATGACCGCCGCTCCCCCAGCGGCCCCCGCGACCTCTGGTAACGGCGAGATAACAGCTTTTCGAGGGGGGCGTAGCGCAGGACTAGGTGCTTGACGCCGTATTCGCCGCCGAAGTCGATCTTGGCCTCCGCGTCCTGGCCGTAGCCGTCCGTGGAGACGACGGTGCCCAGGCCGAACTTGTCGTGCGTCACCCGGTCGCCGGCCCGCAGCGCCGGGACGGCGCGGTTGCCAACGGACTTCACCCGGGGCCGGGAGGCCATCCGCTCCGACGACGGGGTCAGCGACGCGGACGCTGCCTTGGAGTCGCGCTTCCACTCGATCAGGTGCGCCGGAATCTCCGACAGGAACCGCGAGGGGGTGTGGAACGCGGGCCGGCCCCACCAGTTGCGGCCCACGGCGCGGGTCAGGTACAGGTAGTCCTCGGCGCGGGTGATGCCCACGTAGGCGAGCCGTCGCTCCTCTTCCAGCTCGCGGGGGTTGGTCAGCGCCCGCTGGTGCGGGAAGACCTCCTCCTCCATGCCGGTCAGGAACACCGCCGGGAACTCCAGCCCCTTGGCCGTGTGCAGCGTCATCAGCGTGACCATGCCGCCGTGGTCCTCGCCATCGGGTATCTCGTCGGCGTCGGCGACCAGCGACACCCGCTCCAGGAATTCCGCCAGCGTGCCTTCCGCGTCGGGGTCGGCGGCCGCGGACGCGTCGAACTCGCGGGCCACCGACACCATTTCTTGCAGGTTCTCCACGCGGGTGGCGTCTTGCAGGTCCGGCGATTCCTCCAGCGAGGCCTGGTAGCCGGTCCGGTCGAGCACGGCCTCGACGAGCTCGGCCACCGGGCCGTTCGTCGCCGCCTGCTCACGCAGGCCATCGATCAGCTCGTTGAACCCGGCGATGGCGGCCGCTGACCGGGACGCCATGCCGGGCACGTCGTGCGGGGTGCGCAGCGCCACGGCGAAGGAGATCCGCTCCCGGCCCGCGGGATCGGGAAGGGCGTGATGGACGGCCTCGACACGCTCGGCCCTCCGGCCGATCTGCCACCGCTGCTGGCGGTCGGCCTGGATCCCGTCGCCTCCTCCAACTCCCTCTGGGTGAAGATCGAGCGCGCGATCAACGAGCGAGCGCTGGCGCCGCGTGCGACCGCGTCGCTGACGGTATTCCGCGATCTCATCGTCACGTTGACCGAGATGGCGCGGGTCGATTCGGTGTCGATCGCGGTGGGAAAGGCGCTCGATCAATCGGGCTATCTGCGCGATCTCCGCGAAGAGCGCAGCGAAGAGGCGGAGAGCCGGAAATGAGCTATACAGAGCGAGTCGGCGAGTACCGCCCGATCGAATTGAGCACGTCAGGCGCGGTGTCAGGCGACTCTGCTACCGTTGGGCCGGAAGCGGAAAATGATCTCTTCGTGTTCGAG
>JAICUO010000170.1 GCA_025935815.1 Streptosporangiaceae bacterium | reverse complement strand
GCCGATCCGCCCGAGCGGACCACGTCATACGTGGCGGGCGCGGTCTGGGGGCCGTCGCGCACCAGCACCGCCGGGCGGGCCCTTGACTGGGCGCGGGTCGGCCTTGAGGTGCTATCGGAGCTGGCCGGCGATCCGGGAGCGGCGATCCGCCAGGTCAGCGGCATCATGGTGGAGCCCGCGGCCCGGCCCGCCCCGGACTGGCTCGCGATCCTGCCCGACCAGCGGCCGCTGACCGAGGCCGAGGTGCCCGCCGGGTTCGCCGGCGGCTGGCGCTACACCGCGCCCGTCGTCGCCATGCCGGCTTACCTGGCCTACCTCGCCAGGCGCTTCCAGCGGGCGGGCGGCTCGATCACGATCGAGCCGGTGACGGCGCTGCGCGCGCTCCCGGCGCCGCTCATTGCGAACTGCACCGGGATGGGCGCCCGCGACCTGGTGCCCGACCCGCAGGTCGTCCCGGTGCGCGGCCAGGTCGTGGTGGTCGCCAACCCGGGCCTGACCGAGTTCTACCGTGCCCCCTCCGACGGCCCCGAGTCGGTCTACGCCTACCCGCATGAGGACGTGGTCGTGCTCGGCGGCACCGCCGACGAGGGCGCCTGGGACCTCATCCCGAACGACCAGGTCACGCAACGGATCTTGCGTGACTGCGCCATCGCCTGCCCGCAGCTGGAGGGCGCCCGGATCATCGCGGTGCGCGTCGGCCTGCGCCCCTACCGCCCCGAGGCCCGGCTGGAGGCCGAAGACCTCGGGGACGGCCGGGTGCTGTGGCACAACTACGGCCACGGCGGCGCCGGCGTGACCCTGTCGTGGGGCTGCGCGCGCGAGCTCGCCAGGGCGATCCGATAGCCCGCGACGGCAGCGGGGAGGCGGTCAGGTACCGGTGACTTACGGCGGAGCATAACGATCCGCCCTTTGGCGGGACTTCCGCTGACGGTCAGGTCCGCGCCGACGCCATCGTGACGGGTGTCTCACCCCAGACGCGTCACCCCGGCGCCGCCCGCGCTGTCTCCTTTACGTGGGTCAATTCTTCAAGGCCGCGTTCCGGCGCCTGGTGCGCGCGGACCCCGGCGACCGGTGGGCGGCGGCGTTCGGCCGCATCGCCGTGTACTCCTTCGCCGTGACGCTAGTCACCGGCGTGCTCCTGCTGCCGTTCTTCCAGCCCAGCATGGCGCCCGTGGTCTATCACGGCGCCTACCGCAAGCTGGATGGCCTGACGATGAGCCGCGCGTACGCGTCGGCGTTGCACGTGAGCTTCGACGTGCGCGGCGGGCTGCTGATCCGGCAGGTGCACCACTGGTCCGCGGACCTGTTCGTAGCGGCCGTGTGCCTGCGGCTGATCCGCGTGTTCTTCGGTGGCCGCGCCCGGCTGCCAGCCTGGCTGATCTGGGTCGGGCTGCTGCTGGCCGGCACGCTGGCCGGGTGGTCAGGCGGCATCCTGCCCGACGACATGCTGTCCGGAGGCAGCCTGAGCGTGCTGACCGGCGTGATCTTGTCGGTACCGGTGGTAGGGACGCGGGTGGCGACGCTCATTTTCGGCGGGTCGATTCCCGGCCACGTGATCATTGCGCGCGACTACTGGCTGCACATCGCCGTCCTGCCGACGGTGCTCGCCGCGCTGCTCCTGCTCAGCTACCGGGGCCTGCGGCCGCGTCCGGTCCGCGTCCGCCGGCTCGACCCGCTGCTGCCGTTTACCGCCGCCGCGCTAGTGGCGCTCGCCGCCGCAGCCCAGATCAACCCGGTATGGCTGTTCGGCCCCTACCAGCCCGACAGCATCAGCGCGGGCGCGGCGCCGGACTGGTACATGGGCTTCCTGGACGGCGCGCTGCGGATCATGCCCGGCTGGGAGGTGTCGTTCGGCGGGAACCTGCTGGCGCTGGACGTGCTGGTCCCCGCCGTGGTCGTCCCCGGGCTGTTCTTCACGCTGGTCGCCGCCTATCCGCTCCTGGATGGCTGGATCGCCGGCGGCCGGCCGCTCCCCGGGCTGCTGCCGGCCAGGCCCGCCGACCCGGCGAACCGGGCCGGCGTCGGCGCCGCCGCGATCGCGCTGTACGGGCTGCTGTGGGCGGCGGCCGCCAATGACCAGATCGCCTACCACCTCCAGGTCCCCCTGTACACGGTGACCTGGCTGTTCCGCATCCTCGTGCTCACCGGGCCGGTGCTGGCGTTCGCGCTGACGCGGACGACTTGCCGCGCGGTGCGAGCGCGCCGCTGCGACGAGGCCGAGCGCGGCATCGAGACCGGCCGGATCCTGATGACGCCGGAGGGCGGTTTCACCGAGATCCGGGAGCGGTCCCGTTCCCGTTAGCCAGGCGCCCCCGCAGGCCGGCCGGGATGAGCGGGAGCGGACCGCTTCAGGTGCCGTCGCGCAGGTCGGCCGGGGAGCCGGTCTGGTAGGAGATCTGGTCGAAGGTGGCGGTGCAGCCGTACCCGCGCGGCGACTGGGCCAGGAAGCCGACCCGCGCCCCGGAGGCCTCGCCCAGGGTGAAGTAGCGCAGCAGGTGCCACCACTCGCCGTCCCGGGAGGCGTGGAACGCCCACGCCCGGCTCTTGCGGGTGATCCGCATCCACAGCGGGCCGCCTTCGGTGGCGAAGGAGTTGCTGTCGTCGGAGGTGCCGCGCGTCACCACGGTGACGGCCGTCGGCTGATGCTGCGGCGAGTACTCGTAGCAGAGCTTGGCCCAGCGGTGCTCGGTCACGTGCAAGAACAGCACGCCGGCGTCGAAGGTGTCGGCGAAGTCGACGCTCACCCGCGCCGACAGCGTGAAGTCGCGGTCGGCGGGCAGCCCGGTATACCGCCCCGCGTCGGGGAGCGGCGTGCCGTCGGCCGCGGGGTCGATGAACAGGTCGGTCGCGGCCGCCGCGGTCAGCGTCAGCATGTCCCCGGCTAGCTCGGCCTCAAGCGGCGGATTGCCGGAGTGCTCGAGGGGAAATGGCACTCCAGGCACGACCAGAAACGTCACCCCGGCAGTCTCCCATGGAACTGTAGGCACCTCGTTGCTTCCTCAGGCTTTCTGACGGCCTAAGGCTTTCTGGCCACGCCGCCGTAGCAGCTGACCTCGGCGGCGGTCGGGAGCGGCCCCTCGCCGTCGGGCCGCCATTCCGGCACCAGCACTACCCCGGGGGGGACTAGCTCCAGGCCGGTGAACGCCATCCGGGCGAAGTCACCGCAGTCCCGGAGCTGGCCCGCGATGCCGGCGTTCCCGTAGGCCTTCTTGACGCCGTCCCAGCCGTGCGGGTCGTGCTCGGCGGTGGTGTGCGTTGCGGCGAGGTAACTGCCGGCGGGCAAGGCGGCCAGCAAGGTGGCGAGGACCTCGCCCGGGTCGTCGTCATCGACCAGGAAGGGGATGACCGAGACGAGCACGAGCGCTATCGGCTGGCTGAAATCGAGGATCTCGCGGGTCACCTCGTGATCCAGGATGTCCGCCGGGTGGCGCAGGTCGCCGGTGAAGTAGCCGGTGCGGCCCTGCGGGGAGCTGGCCAGCAGCGCCCGCGCGTGCGGGAGCACCGAGGGGTCGTTGTCGACGTAGACGACGCGGCAGGCCGGTTCGACCCGCTGCGCCACCTCGTGCACGTTGTTGGTGGCCGGCAGCCCGCTGCCGATGTCGAGGAACTGCCGGATGCCAGCCTCGGCGGCTAGGAACCGGACCGCGCGGCCGAGGAACTTGCGGTTCTCCCGGGCCAGGGTGCGCGCCGCGGGCATCTGCGCGAGGACCTGCTCGGCCACCGCCCGGTCGACGGCGAAGTGATTCTTCCCGCCGATGCCATAGTCGTATATCCGGGCGGGATGCGGTCGATGGGGATCGATCACCGGCTCGAACACCCTGACAGGTGAATCTTCACCCAAAGCAGACACCCGTTTTGACACGCATGGAGCAAACTCTAGCCGTTCTGCCCCCGGTCGGTCGCATCCCGCTTCCGGCCGGGGACCCGGCCGCGTCCCAGCAGGCGGCAGTGGAGGCGGCACTGCTGATCCTGGACCGGATGGGCCTGCCCCCGGTGACCTGGCCGCCGCGCCGCGCGAGCGGAAGGCAGTGCCGACATTCGCCGAGTACGTCCCCGTCGTGTCAGTCGCGGTCAGCGACGGAACCCGCAGGGCCTATGGCTCGTACTGGAACCTGGTGGTCGAGCAGTGGGGCGATCGGCGCCTGGACGAGCCGACGCCGTCGGAGATCCGGCAGCTGATGAAGCTGGTGAAGGCAAATGTGGTGGCCCGGCGCAACAGCCGGGGCGGGCGCAGCGCCGAGGGGCACGTGGTGGCCGCGCTGCGCTGCCTGTACAAGCGCGGAGGACGACGGGCTGGTCGCCGAGGCGGACAACCCGGCCCGCAAGGTCGACAAGCCGCGCCGCCTGCCCTCCACCCGCCGGGCACTACCAGATACCCGGCTGGCGGAGATCAATCAGGGGGCCGCGGCGGGCGGCAATGACCCCGAGCTGGACACGCTCATCCTGCGGCTGCACACCGAGACCGCCTGCCGCCGCGCCGGGGCGCTCGCGCTGCGCCCACAAGACCTGGACCCGGACCAGTGCCTGGTCCGGCTGCGCGAAAAGGGGGAGACTGTCCGCTGGCAGCCGGTCTCACCCACGCTGATGGGCTGCCTGCTGCAGCACGCCCAGGAGCGCCACGCCCCGGAAACTCCGGTCCCAGGACCAGCCAGGACCGTGCGGTCCTGGCCGCTGCTGGTCCTCGCCGCGCCGGCCGCTGCCGAGGTCTGGTCCGGGTGGGTCGGGGTGGCCCGGAGCCGACATGCTGCGCCTAAACGCCGAGGCTTTCACCCAGCCGGGATACCCCAAGGGGGTGCCTCGTGCTGTCCGCGGGCGCCCGCTGCGCCCCGTCCGGCAGCACCGCGGAAGCGCACGTAGCCGCCCTCCGAAAGCAATTGCCGGTAACGATCAGTGCCCGCCTGCGCCGGGCCGTCACCGACGGCGACCTGAACGCCAGCGCCGACATCTCCCTGATCGCCGCGTACTACACCACGGTGCTCGACGGCCTCGCCCAGCGCGCCGCCGATGGCGAGAGCCGCCAGACGCTCCTCAAGGTCGCCGAGCACGCCATGGACGCCTGGCCGGGACTGACCGGACCCGCCGGCGCCGCACCCGCGCCCCGGTCGCGGGCCTGAACCCGCCCGGGCGCCTGGCCCCGGGCGGCCCGCCTCCATTTACCGGGCGAGCTCGTACAGGCTGTTGAACGGGTTGTCCATCTCCACGTGCCGCATCCGGGCGAAGCCGGCCTTCCCGGCCAGCTGGCGCAGGGCCGGCTCGGGCAGCCCGAGGGTGCCCAGGCCCTCGCCGCCTTCGGCCAGCGAGGTGGTCATGCAGTACAGGATGGAGAACCCGTACAGCAGCGCGGCGATGGGGCCGGTGTTGGCGGCGGCCTGGTCGGAGCAATTGATTTCCAGGCACAGGTACCGGCCGCCGGGCCGCAGGCCGTCCCGGATCGAGCGGAGCAGCCCGAGCGGGTCGACCGCGTCGTGGACCACGTCGAAAGTAGTGATGACGTCGAAGGACCCGGGCAGCCCGGCGGCGGCGTCGAGCACCTGGAAGCTGACCCGGCCGGCCAGGCCAGCCTCGGCGGCCGCGCGGCGGGCCTGCTCGACGGACGAGGGGTGCGCGTCGTACCCGGTCGCGGTGATCGCGGGGAAGGCACGGGCCAGGGCGATCAGCGCCTGGCCGGTGCCGCAGCCCACGTCGGCGACCCGGGCGCCCGCCCGTAGCTTGGCGGTGACCTCGGGGACCAGCGGCAGCCACTGCTGAACCAGCATGTTCTGGTGCCACTGGGCGGTGAACCGGCTGGTCCCGGTCCAGACGTCGGGGTGCAGGTCAGCCGCCCGGACCCCGCCGCCGCGGTGGAACGCCGCAGCCACCTGGTCGTAGCGCTGGATCGCGCCGATCAGCTCCTGGTGGACGCCACCGAAGAAGGCGGGCCCCGGCTCGGCGGCCAGGGTTGGCGCGTGCTCGGCTGGCAGGGCGTAGCTGTCCTGGGCGTCGTCGTAGGTCAGGTACCCGGCGGCGAACATGCCGGCCAGCCATTCCCGCACGTAGCGCTCCGACAGCCCCGTCCGGCTGGCCAGCTCTCCGCTGGTGGCCGGGCCGTGCCCGGCCAGGTCCTTGAACAGCCCCATCCGGTCGCCGAGCGCGGCCAGGACGACCGTCGAGGCGGCGGCGGTGTCAGCCAGTACCCGTCCGGTGAACTGCGCGGCGAGGTTCTCGTCCATCGTGATGCCTCCTGTGTTTCGCGATGATGCCGCCGACGGCGGCGGGCTTGGTTACCTCAGGAGGCGTGCGGCCGGGGTGAACGAGTCGTTCACTGGCCATGAACGAGGTTCCGCGCCGCCGCAGAGGTTATGGTGAGGCAAAACGGCGTGCCTGGTTCGGGAGGGGAGCGCATGCCGCAGCCGGCTGAGCCGCGGGCCGCGGACGGGTTCGTGGGGCGATCCCACGAGCTCGCCGTGCTGCGCGCCGCCTACCGGGAGGCGGCCGCCGGCGATGCGCGGATGGTGCTGGTGGCCGGGGAGCCCGGGATCGGCAAGACCGAGCTGGCCCGCGCCTTCGCCCGGGAAGCCAGCGGCGACGGCGCGCTGGTGCTGTGGGGCAGCGGGTGGGAAGACGGCGGTGCCCCGCCGTACTGGCCATGGGTGCAGGTCCTGCGCGACTACGGCCGGCGCGGCGGGACGTCGGTCGCCGCGGCGGCCGGCTCGCAGGCGGCCGTGCTTGGCCAGCTGCTCCCCGAGCTTGACGACGGGCACGCCGGATCGGGGCAATGGGCACGGTTCGCGCTCTTCGAGGCGGTCTGCACCGTACTGGACCAGGCGTCGAAAGCGGCTCCGCTGGTGGTGATCCTCGATGACCTGCACGCCGCCGGGCGCCCGTCGGTGCTGCTACTGCGGTTCGCCGCGGCCGCCCGCCTGTCCCGGGTCATGCTGGTCGCCACGTACCGAAGCGCCGAGGCCCGGCTCGACCCGGACGTCAGCGACGTGATCGCCGCGCTGGAAACAGCGGGCACGCTCGTGGCCCTGACGGGGCTGTCCGGTGACGAGATTCAGCTCATGCTGCCGGGCGCGGGCGGTGACGTGCTCGCTCTCGTCGAGCATCGCAGCGAGGGGAATCCCCTGTTCATCGCCCAGGTTGCCCGCCTGCTCGGGCGCGGCGCGGCCACTGTCGAGGAGGTGCCGGTCCCAGCGGGCATCCGGCAGGCGATCCGGCGCCAGGTCGCCCGCCTGCGCCAGGGCACGGCCGGCGACGGTGCCGTCGCCGTCTCGGCGGAAGAAGCCCTGGCCACCGCGGCGGCGTTCGGCCCGGGCATTGACCCTGTCCTGGTCGCGGCGGCGCTGGGCACGCCGGCCGGACTGGTGGCGCGGCTGTGTGACGACGCCACCGAAATCGGGCTGCTGATCCCGGGCCGCGACGTCGGCGAGGCGTACCGGTTCCGGCACGCGCTCATCCGGGAGACCCTCTACGCCGAGCTGCCGCCCCAGTCCCGGGCGCAGGCGCATCTCAGGATCGCCGGGGTTCTGGAGGACGCGCCGGGCCGCAGCCATTCCGAGCTTGCCCATCACTTCCTGCGGGCCGCGCCCGCCCACGGCGAGGCCGCCGCCAAGGCCGTGCGATACTCCCGGCTAGCCGGCCAGGACGCCCTGAACGCGCTGGCCTATGAGGAAGCCGCCGGTCATTTCCGCCGCGCCCTGGACGTCCTGGGCCAGGCGCCGCAGGCAACGCCGGCCAGCCGGTGCGAGCTGCTGCTGAGCCTGGCCGAGGCACTGACCAGGAACGGACCGGACCCCGCGGCGACCCGGGCGCTCGACGAGGCCGCCCGGCTCGCCCGGTACGCGGGCGAGCCGCGGCTGCTGGCCACCGCAGCCCTGCTGAACGCCCAGCACCTGGATTTCAACGCCCCCGCGGAAGCCGCCGGAGTGCTGCTGCGGGAGGCGGCCGGGGCGCTGGATCCAGCCGATCACGCGCTGCGGGCCCGGACGCTGGCCCGCCTGACGGTGACGCTCACCCTGGAGCCGGGCGACGCCCGGTCCGCCGCCGAACAGGCCGTCCGCAGCGCGCGGGAGGCGCTATCGCGGGACCCGGACGGCCGCGATGCCGCAACTGCCCTGGCCACGTCACTGGCCGCGCGACATCACGTCTTGTGGGGCACCCAGGAGCCCCGGGCCGCGCTGGCCGCCGCCACCGAGATCGTCGCGGCTGCCCAGCGCGCCCGTGAGCCGGAGACTGAGCTCGACGGCCGGGTCCTGCGACTGACCCACCTGCTGGAGCTGGCCGACGGCCCGGCCGCGCAGCGGGTGCTGCCCGAGCTTGACCAGCTGGCCAGCTTGCTGCGCCAGCCCGCCGCGCGGCTGGCCGCCGCGTCGCGCCGCTCCACCCTGGCCGCGCTGGCCGGCGACTTCGGGCAGGCGGGCGAGCTCGCCCGGCAGGCCTTCCAGATCGGGCAGGCCGCCGGCCTGCCCGATGCCGGGGCCGTCTACTGGGGCCAGCTGTTCGCCATCTGGCTGCACGCCGACCTGCCCGGCGACCAGGAACAGCAGATGGAGCGGCTCCTGCGTGACCTGGTGGCCCGTTCCCACTTGTCGGTGGCGCACGCGGCCTGCCTGATCCAGGTCGAGGCCGCGCAGGGTGCCACCGAGCAGGCCCGCGGGCGCCTGGGCGAACTCATCAGCACCGGAATGGGCACCCTGCGGCCCGACATGCTCTACGTGTGGGCGCTGACCCAGCTCGCGCGCAGTTGCAGCGTGCTGGGCGAGGCCCGCCCCGCCCAGCACGTCTACCGGGCGCTGGCCCCCTACGCCGGGCGCACCGCGGTTGCCGCCGGGGCCGTCATGTGCTCGGGCTCCACCGACTACTACCTGGCCGGGCTAGCCGCGCTGAGCGGCGACATCCCGGCCGCGGACCAGCATTACCGCGTGGCCGCCAGCTGCCACCGGCGGCTCGGGGCCCAGCCCATGCTCGCGCGCACCCTGCACGAGCACGCGCTGCTGCTGCGCCAGCGCGGCCGCCCCGGGGACTTGTCCGCCGCGTCCGCAGCGCTGGCCGAGGCCCGCGCCATCGCCGCCGACTGCGGCATGACCAAGCTGCTGCCCCTCCTCGACCAGCCGGACACGCCCGCGCCGACCGCCCTCACCCTGAACCGGGAAGAGGACTCCTGGCTCATCCGCTACGCGGGCGCGCTCGTCCGGGTACCGGACAGCCTCGGCCTCCGGTACCTGGACCTGCTCATCCGCAGCCCAGGATGCGAACTGGGCGCCCTTGAACTCGTCAGGCTCACTGGCGCCACGGGCGCGCCCGGCACCCCGGGACAGGCCGACGACCTGCACGAGACATCCGCGGCGGGCACCGACGACGTCCTTGACCCGCAGGCCCGGGCCGCTTACCGCCAGCGCCTGACCGGACTTGACGACGAACTCGCCGAAGCCGAATCGTGGAACGACACCGAGCGGGCCAGCCGGCTCCGCGCCGAGCGGGACTTCCTCATCCGCGAGCTCACCGCCGCCACCGGGCTCGGCGGCCGGCCCCGGCAGCTCGGCTCGGAGGCCGAGCGAGCGCGGGTCAACGTGACCCGTGCCATCCGCTCGGCCGTCACCCGGATCCGCGACCGCGCGCCCGACGCCGCCGCCCACCTGGAGGCGGCCATCCGGACCGGCAACCGCTGCTCCTACCACCCGCCGGGCCGACCACCACGAGCGTCTCGCTGACACCCAGTGTGGCGGCGATCGAGGCAGCACGCACAGAGGGCCTGCAGCCTCACCGGAAGCCGGCGGCCGCGACCCGTCGCGGTCCATCCTTGGCCATGAAACTCGCAGGACCGTCATGAACGGGCGGCTTCGCCACCAGGAGGTCGCCGACGGCCTTGCCGTGCGCCTCGGCAGCGGCGGCCTGGCGGACCTCGCGAGGCTACGGTGTCGTCTTGCGGCTGCCTGCGTGCCAGTCTTCCTTTGTTCCTGTTGCGCCGGGCTGCACGCCGAAGCTGCGCAGTTGGGGTCGTTCGCGCAGGCTCCGCTTGAGCTCGGCGAAGCCGGGGAAGGCGGCCAGGGCGGTGACGTGCTCCCAGAGCCGGACGGCGTCTTGCGGGCTGGGGAGCCTGCTGATCACCGGGCCGAACAGGGCCGGTCCCTCCGGCGGGCTGAAGTGGATGATCGGCGTGCCGACATCCTTGCCCGTCAGCGCCAGTGCCTCCTCGCCCTCGGCGCGTATCTGGTCGTCCCACCGCGTGTCGTCGAGCGCGTCGGCCAGGCCCGAGGGCAGGCCCGCGCGGGCGAGCAGCGGCTCCACGAATGCGCGGCTGCCCCTGGTGGCGGCCGTCAGTTCGGCGGCGCCTGCGGCGTCGAAGATCTCACTGCTGACCGTCTCGTAGAACGGCCCGACGGCGGCTCGTCGGTGCTCAGCCCGTGCCCGCGCCGCGACCCGCAGCAGCCGCAGTCCCGAGGTATGCCCCTCCTCGTAGCCGGCGGGGAAGTGGCTGTCGTAGTCGATCCCAGCGTTGATCAGGCGCAGCGAGATGAACCGCCAGTCGACCGTGTACTCGCGCTGTGCGGCCACCATGCGCACCCACTTGCTCGTCATCCACGCGAACGGGCACACGGGGTCGAAGTAGAAACGGATGTCCGCACCACCTGTCAGTACAAGGGCGAGGCCAGCGACTTCCGGGTGCGAGACAGCGACGCCGAGCTGTGGACCTACCGTCATCCCGACCCTGAGGGTCGCCGCGCTGGTCGCCACCGGCCAGGCACTGCCCTTCGCACCTAGCGGCCGCACCTTCCGCGAGTGGGCCGCGTTCCCAGTCGCTGACCCCGGCGAATGGCGGGCGCTGCTGGCCGAGGCCCGGGAATTCACCGATGGCTGAGGCCTTCACCGGGTTCTCGCCCGGCGGCATCGCCGTCGGCCAGCGCCTGCGCGACGGGACCGGCCGGGACGTCTGCTTCGAGCCCACGGTCGGCAAGTCCCTGTTCCAGATCAACCGCGACACCCGCTTCTCAGCCGACAAGACCCCGTACCACCCGTGGGTCGATGCCACCTGGGGGGAAGACTCCCCGACGACCTGCTGCGCGGCGACAGCCTGCACGCCTCAGTCCAGCGGGCCCACCCGCCGACGCTGGCCTCACCACAGTTCGCCGACACCCTCGCCGGCCTTCTCACGCCCTTCGCGCAGTACCGCTGGCTGGTCGACCACGTCACGACCTGACCTATCTGCCAGTTGGCGCTACCTCGACACTGTACTAAGTCGTCCAGTTTTCTGATAGGGTCCAGCTGTACTGTCCCGTCCAGAAAGATGGTGGCATGAAGCGGATCGACAAGCACGCGTACGGCCCGTGGGCGCTGGTCACCGGCGCGTCTTCGGGCATCGGGGAGGAGTTCGCCCGCCAGGCGGCTGCGAGCGGCATCAACGTCGTCCTGGTGGCGCGGCGCGGGGAGCGCCTGAAGGAGGTCGCCGCCCAGCTCACGGCGCGCTACGAGGTTCAGGCGCGCGTCGTGGCGCTCGACCTCGCCCGTGATGGGATCCTCGGCCCGGTCCGGCAGGCGACCGACGACCTCGACATCGGCCTTGTGATATCCAATGCCGGGACCGGCAATCCCGGCCCGTTCATCTCGCTCCCGCGTGAGCGGCTGCGGGAGGCCGTCCAGCTCAGCGTGATCACGCACCTCGACCTGGCGCACCATTTCGGCCAGCGGCTCGCCGGGCGGGGGCGCGGCGGGATCGTCCTCGTCTCGGCCGTGGCAGCAGCCGGGGGGCTTCCCTACATGGCCAACGACAGCGCGACCAAGGCCTACGTGCTCAACCTGGGCGAGGCGCTGCACGCCGAGCTGCGCCCGGCGGGCGTCAACGTCACCGTGCACGTCCCGGTTCTGGTCAGCACGCCCGTCGTCGCCCGCATCGGGCTGGACAAGCTCGGCCTGCCGGCCGGGCCCATCACCCCCGAGCAGGCCGCCGGGGAGGCGCTGGCCGCCCTCGCGGAGGGCCGGGCGAGCACCCTGGACCGGGCCGGCATGTCCGGGGCGTTCGAGGACATGAAGGGCGCCGTGACCGAGATGATCAGGACGCGGCTCGCGGCGTCCCAGCCGGCGCACTAGCCCCAAGCCGCGGCGGCATGGCCACCCGAGCCTCTGGCCATGCCCCACTTCCCGGTTACGACAAGTCACGTTAAGGAGAATCAGGTGAAGTTCATGCTCCAGGTCCGCTTCAATGGCGCCGGCAAGGCGATCGGGAAGCTGCCTGCCGGGGATCAGGAGAAGGTGACGGCCGAGTTCGAGGAGATCCGCCGGTCCCCCGGCGTGCTCGACGGCAACCAGCTGCAGGCCGCCGGCACGGCGGCGACGGTCCGGGTTGACGGCGGGCAGCCGCGCGTCAGCGCCGGCCCGGCCGTGGCAGCCGGAAGCGAGCTGGACGGGTACTACCTCTACGACGCGGAAGGCCTCGACGCCGCGGTCGCCTTCGCGCAGCGGATCCCGGCCGTCCGGTTCGGCGCGACCGTCGAGGTCCGCCCGGTGCTGGAGCGCTAGCGGTGGCCACGGTCCCGGCGCCCGCGGAGGGCATCGTCCTCACGCACTTCGTCGTCGCCGCCGACGTCGGCCGGTCGCGGCGCTTCTACGCCGGCGTGCTCGGCGGCGAGGTACTGAAGGACGGCGAGCCGACGATCATCGCGCTGGCCAACAGCTGGATCGTCATCAACGCCGGCGGAGGGCCCACCGACGACAAGCCGATGGTCACGCTCGAGCCGCCCGCCGACCCCGACCGGGTCAGCAGCTTCCTCAACATCCGCGTCGCCGACATCCACGCCGTCTACGAGGAGTGGAAGGGCCGCGGGGCCCAGTTCCTGACGCCGCCGACCGACCGCGGACCGGAGCTCCGCTGCTACATGCGCGATCCCGACAGCCACCTCATCGAGGTCGGCCAGCGGATCCCCCCGCAAGGGCCGGGTGCCTGAAGCCCTGGACGACAGCGCGCACGGCCGCCCGCTGGGGTGCCCGGGGATCCCGGGCACCCCAGTCCCTTGCCCCCGAGGCCCGTTCACCCGTGCCCCGGAGTCCCGCATGGGCGCCCGCTGTGCGACCCTGCATCGCAAGAGGGCGGCCGGCGGCACCTAAGTGGTCCGCGCCGGAAGTTCCTCGGGGGTTATCAGGCGGCTGCCAGTGCGGCAGG
>JAICUO010000331.1 GCA_025935815.1 Streptosporangiaceae bacterium | reverse complement strand
GGGCAGGCGTTCGCCGCGATGATGGCGGCGCTGGATGAATCGGTGGGGGCACAGCGCCGGCTGGTCGCCGACGCCTCGCACGAGCTGCGCACCCCGCTCACCAGCTTGATCACCAACCTTGAGCTGCTCGCCGAGCAGCCGGATGACCCCAGCTCGCCAGCGCTGGCGGCCGCCGCGCTGGCCGAGGCAGGCGAGCTGCGCGTGCTGATCAACGACCTGGTCGACCTCGCCCGCTACGGGCAGGCCCCGTTCCACGTCGAAGACGTCCGGCTGGACCTGGTCGCGGAGCGGGCCGCCGAACGGGCGGCCAGCCGGGCACCGGGGCGATGCGAGCTTGACGGCCGGCCGACGCTGGTCCGCGGCGATCCGGACGCGCTGGAACGGGCGATCGGCAACCTGGTCGACAACGCGCTGAAATGGAGCCCGCCAGATGGCCGCATCCGCATCTCGACGGCCGGCGGCACGGTCGAGGTCAGCGACAGCGGGCCGGGAATCCCCCCGGACGACCTGCCCTACATCTTCGATCGCTTCTACCGGTCGGCGAAGGCCCGGGCGCTGCCGGGGTCGGGCCTGGGACTGGCGATCGTGCGCAGGATCGCCGACATGCACGGCGGGACGGTCGAGGTGATTCCCCGGCCACAAGGGGTGACGTTCCGGATCAGCGTGCCCGAGATCGCCGTCGGCCCGCCCGCCGGAGTGCGGACCCCGGTGCCCAGCTGATCGCGGCCGACACCCTCGTTATCCTGGCAAGATGCAGATACGCCGCCCGCCGGATCCGGGATGAGCAGCGCCCATGGCGAGCATCGAGCCGATGGACGCCGAGTTCGACACCGTGGCCGAATGGACGGCCAAGGTGGTGGAAGGCCTCGGCCGGCAATACCGCATCCCGGCCGCCTGCCGGGGGAGCGGCCGGCCGTCGGCCCTGGACTGGCTGCTGGCAGGCCTGACCCCGCGCCCTGGTGACCTGATGATCGACATCGGCGCCGGGCTCGGCGGCCCGGCCGCCTACGCGGCCGAGCAGACCGGGGTCCGGCCGGTCCTGGCCGAATCGGAGTCCGATGCCTGCCGGGCCGCCGCCCGGCTATTCGGCGTTCCGGTGGTCCGGGCCGACGCGACCGCCTTGCCGTTCGCCGATGCCGTGGCCAGCCACGCCTGGTGCCTGGGGGTGCTGTGCACCGCCAGCGGGCCCGACGCCCAGCGGGCCATGCTGCGGGAACTGCGCCGGGTGCTCCGGCCGTCAGGCCGGGCGGGGCTGCTGGTGTTCCTGGCCGCCCGCGACCGGCTGGACAACCCGCCGGAAGGCAACCACTTCCCGACCCGCGCCCAGCTGACCGAGATGCTTCACGAGGCCGGCCTGACCGAGACCGCCGCCGCCGACCCGTCGTCCCTGCCACCCCCGCCCGCCTGGTGGCAAGGGTGCATCGCCGCCGTCGACCACGAGCTGAGGTGCCGGTTCGGCGACGCCCCGGCACTGGTCACGGCCCTGGAGCAGAGCCACAGAATCGGTGAGCTCCTGCGGTCCGGCGAACTGGTCTCCCAGGTTATCCGGCTGCGCCGGTAGCGCGCCCAAGCGCGGCCGTGCTTTACCGGCCGGGGCCGGGTCCGTAGATTATCGGTAGATCTGGATGCGGCTAGCATCCGGTGGCCCCACCCGCATGTCATGAGGGAGTGCGATGCCGGACACCCTTTCCGTGTACGCTGCCAGCCAGCCAGGCAAGCTGGCCGTCATCGACGACAGGCCGGACGGGACCGTGACCGCGTGGACGTACGCCGAGCTGGAGGCGCGGTCCAACCGGCTGGCGAACCTGCTGCTGAGCCTGGGGGCGAGGCCGCGCAGCAAGGTGCTGTGGTGCGGGCCGAACTCGCCGCAGGTCGTGACGGTCATGAGCGCTACCAGGAAGATCGGCGTGGTCGCGGTCCCGCTGAACTACCGGCTGACGCCGGAGGAGGCGCGCTACGTCGTCAACCACAGCGACGCCGAGATCGTCTACGTGGACGTCGACCACGCGCCCATGTTCGCCGGGCTGCGCGACCGGCTGGAGAAGGTGCGGCACATCATCGCGGTCGGCGGCAGCCCCGGCAGCACCGCCCCGGAGGGCATGCTGACCGACGCCGACGTCATGGCCGCCCCGGCGAGCGCGCCCGACGTCGAGGACGCGGACGCGGGCGGCACGATGATCTACACCTCCGGCACGACCGGCAAGCCGAAGGGCGCGGTCCGCCCGACCCAGGACCCGGCGAGCATCGGCGCCCTGCTGGGCCTGCTCGGCTACCGGCCCGACGACGTCTACATCACCGCCGGCCCGCTGTACCACAGCGGCCCCAGCGCGTTCTTGGGCGCTGGCCTGCTGTTCGGCCAGACGGTCATCGTGCAGCGCAAGTTCGACCCCGAGGACTGGCTGCGGCTGGTGGACAAGTACAAGGCGAGCTCGACGTTCTCCGCGCCGGCGCTGGTCCGGATGATGTGCGCGCTGCCCGCGGAGGTCAAGGACCGGTATGACCGCTCGTCCATGCGCGTCATGATCGCCAACGCGGCACCGTGGAGCTACGCGCTCAAGCAGCAGTACGTAGCCGATTTCCCGCCCGAGTCGCTGTTCGAGGTCTACGGGTCGACCGAGCTCGGCGTCGACACCGTCTTGCTGCCCGCGGACCAGATGCGCAAGCCGGGATCGTGCGGCCAGCCGGCTCCCGGAGTCGAGATCATGCTCGTAGACGCGGACGGCAACGAGGTCACCGGCACCGGGCCTGAGCATCCCGGCGAGATTTTCATCCGGTCCAAGGGCGTGTTCGACACCTACTACAAGAACGACGCCGGGTACGAGGCGAACAGCCGCGGCGAATGGCACACCGTCGGCGACATCGCCTACCGGGACGACGAGGGCTACTTCTACATCTGCGACCGCAAGACCGACATGATCATCACCGGGGGCATGAACGTCTACCCCGCCGAGATCGAGGCGGTGCTGGAGCAGCACCCGGAGATCTACGACGTCGCGGTGTTCGGCATCCCGTCGCCGGAGTGGGGCGAGGCCGTGCACGCCACGGTCGTCAGGGCGCCGGGGTCGGAGCTGGCCGGCGCCGAGATCACGGCCTTCGCCCGCCAGCACCTGGCCAGCTACAAGGTGCCGCGGTCGGTGGACTTCACCGAGGAGCTGCCGCGGACCGGCTCGGGCAAGCTCCTCAAGCGCCAGCTCCGGGCACCCTACTGGAGCGGGCAGGCCGCCCGGTAGCCGACGGGCGGCCACGCGCGGCCTGGCATAGGCGCGTATCAAAGTAGGAGCGAGTCAAACCGATCCCCCCCGAGATACGTATCAAGATCGGGAAGCGATGACCTGCCCGCCGCCGCGGCAGGGGAGTCGTGTCGAGATCGTTATGTCGCGGTATTGCATAACTGGGGAATGCTGGCCATAGCTCTTGTATCGATTACGGGGCGGCGTGACGGACCGGGGATTCGCGCCAAAGGAGTGGGGAACAGTGACCGAGGACTTCGCATCGTCATCGCCGGGAGGGCCGGCGGGTATCGGGCCGGGCAGCCGGCTCGCGGGCTACCTAATCGAGGAGCAGGTCGGCGCGGGCGGCATGGCGGTGGTTTACCGCGGCCGGGACGAGGTCCTGGGCCGCCTGGTGGCGGTCAAGGTGCTGTCGGCGAAGCTGGCGGCCGACCAGGACTTCCGGGCCAGGTTCCTGCGCGAGTCGCGCGCGATCGCGGCGGTGGACGAGCCGCACGTCCTGCCGGTCTACGCGGCCGGCGACGTCGGCGGCGTCCTCTACATCGCCACCCGGTTCGTGGCCGGCGGCGACCTGGCCACCGTCTTGCGCGACAGCGGCGGCCCGCTGGCCCCGCCGCGCGTGGCGTCCCTGGTCGAGCAGGTCGCCGCCGCGCTGGACGCGGCGCACGCCATCGGGCTGGTGCACCGGGACGTCAAGCCCGCCAACGTCTTGATCGAGACCATCCAAGGGCGCTCGGAGTACGCGTACCTGTCGGACTTCGGGCTGACGAAGGCCAGCTCGGACGCGACGGGGCTGACCGCCACCGGCATGTTCATGGGAACCCCGGACTACTGCGCCCCCGAGCAGATCCTCGGCAACCACGTCGATGGCCGGGCCGACCAGTACGCCCTCGCCTGCGTCGCGTTCAACCTGCTCACCGGCTCGATCCCCTATCAGCGGGGAGATACCCTGGCCACCCTGTTCGCCCACGTCAAGGACCCGGTGCCGGCCGCGACGGCCATCCGGGCGGACTTGCCGTACTCCATCGACGCCGTGCTGGCCAAGGCGATGGGCAAGGAACCGGCCGGGCGCTATGGCTCCTGCGGGGAGTTCGCCGCTGCGCTGCGCGGGGCACTCGTGCCGTCCGCCCAGCCGCCTGCCTACACCCCCACGCAGGTGGCGCCGCCGCCGATCTCGCCCGCGGTGGGAACCCCCGCGCCCGCGTGGGCGGCGGCCGGCCAGCCGCAGGTGCCGGCCGGGCCGCCGCCGTCGGCCGGCGGGCCGACCCCGACGGAGTGGGCGGCGCCCCCGGCGGCAGCCGCGACAGCGCCGTCGTCCGTGCCCCCGGCAGCGTCCCCGGCCTGGGGGCAGCCGGTGCCGCCCCAGCAGGGCTCGGTTCCCCCGGGAGCATCGCCGGGCGCGTTCCCGGCAGCGTCCCCGGCCTGGGGGCAGCCGGTGCCGCCCCAGCAAGGCTCGGTTCCCCCGGCCGCCTCCGGGTACCCGCCGGCCGGGTACTCGGCGCCCGGATACCCGCCCGGCAGCACGCCACCGGGCAACTTCATGCCGCCGGGGACGCTTCCGGGTGCCCAGGCGCCCTACGGGTACCCGGGATATCAGCCGGGCTACCCGGGCCCCTCAGGGCCCGGCGGGGGAGCGGGCGGCAACCGCAGGCGCAAGCTGCCGATCATCGCCGGCCTAGCGGGGGCGGCGGTCCTCGTCATCGGCGGCATCACCGCCGCCGCCGTCTTGTCGGGCGGCGGAAAGCACAACCCGCTGCCCCCGCCGCCTAAGCCGCCGGTGGTGCTGAGCGGGGCGACCAAGGTGGCCACGTTCGCCCCGCCGGTCGGCGGGACGATGGCGTACGCGATCTTCAGCCCGGACGGCTCGCTGGTCGCCGCCCCGGGCGGGACCGACCACAAGTCCAACATCTACGTCTTCAACGCCAAGACCGGCAAGTACATGATCACGATCGCGATGCCCAAGGGCGGCCAGGCGTACCCGCTGGGCTTCACGCCGAGTGAGAAGTGGCTGATCGCGGTAGACGGTGCCACCGACAGCAAGGGCAACCGCACCCTGTACGAGTTCGACGTCCGCACCGGGAAGGTCGTTGGGTCGGCGCCGGAGCCGGGGGCCACCTACGCCGTGAACGACGACGGCTCAGTGGAGGCCAACGAGACCCTGAACGCGAAGTTCATCGACGTCTACGACCTCACCAGCGGCAGCAATCACCCGATCCACCACTACCCGAATCCGACCAAGGCGTCGACCGTGGCCTACAGCCTTTACGTCTCCAGCGACGGCCGGCGCATGCTCATCAGCGACGTCACCGGCAAGACGTACGTCATGGACGTGGCAACCGGGCAGACCCTGGCCACGTTCAGCTATCACTATGACCCGAACGCGCGGCAACTGCCCTCGCTCAGCCCGGATGGCAAGACGGTCTTCGCCCCCGCCGCCGCTAACGCCCCCAGCCAGATCTGGAGCGTCGACAGCAGGACCAACGTCACGCCGCAGAACAAGCTGTGGCCGCAGAAGAACGGCTGGGTCATCTTCAGCACCGATGGCCAGGTCGTGGCGACCAGCGCCGCCGGGGAGCCCTCGACCGACCTGTGGAACGTCTCCCTCGGGTCGCACGTCACCAAGGTCACCATCCCGGGCAGCGGCAACTGGCTGGTCGCGGCGATCGGCCCCGGCGGGAGCGAGGCGCTGTTCGGCAGTAACGCCACCGACAAGGACAACGACTTCAAGCAGCTTTACCTGTACAGCATCCCGTAACCCAGCATCCCGTAACCCAGCATCCCGTAACCCGCGGGCCTTCGTCCGCGTCCGCCGTGCCGCCCGGCTTTCAACGCCGGGCGAGGGCGTTGCTCTCGTTGCGGTCCGGTGAGCGAAGAGCCAGCGCTCGGCGGTGGTCCAGGCCACCGTCGTCACCAGGTAGAGTCCGGCCGCCAGGGGCAGGAAGGCCGCGAACACGACGGTGAGGTACGGCAGCGCCGCGGTGATGAGCCGCACGCCGCCGGAGGCGGTGGCCGGCGCGGGGTTCATCAAAGCGGCGGCGGCCGCCATCCGCCGGGCGATGCGCGCCGAGAGCCAGCTCAGGGCGGCCAGGATGGCGAAGAGGCCGAGGAACACCCCGCCCTGGGCGCTCAGCGCCCCGGCCCCGGAGAGCCAGTGCGCGCCCAGGGGAGCGGCGAGCAGGCGGTGGGCGAGCAGCTCGTTCGGGCCGCCGCCCACCTGAGCGGAGCGGAACAGCAGGTACATCACGCTCAGGAACGGCCACTGGGCCAGGAGGGGCCAGATCCCGGCGAGCAGGCTCGTTCCCTCGCGGGCCTGCAGCGCGGTGAGCTCGCGGCGGAGGCGCTCGGGCTGCTTGCCGTATCGCTGGCGGAGTTCTTGCAGTTCCGGCGCGAGCCGGGCCTGCGCCGCCTGCCCGCGCAGGGCGCGGAAGCTGAGCGGCGCGATCAGCAGCCGCACCGCCATGGTGAAGAAGATGATGCCCGCGGCGGTGGCGAGGCCGCCGAGCACGGGGGCCAGTGCCCCGGCGAGGGCGTAGACGAGGTGATAGGCGGCGTCCACGGGGACGCCAGGGAAGCTCGACATGACGATGGCCTTCCAGGTCGCTGGGTCATTGCGATCTGAAGGCGGCCGCGTGGCGGCCCGTGACAGGGACGAGGATCAGGCGGCCGCCGGGGCCAGTCCGGGTGCCCTGGGCCGGGGGCGGCCAGCGGCGTCCGGGTCCCGCTGGCGGAGGAAGGCGACGTGCCAGGACTTGTCCCGCAAGGCGGTGGCGCGGCTGGCGAGGGGCAGCCCGGCCAGCGCCCGGGGGAAGCTGGCGCCGGCGGCGAGGCAGCCGACGAGCGCGACGGCCAGCAGCGCGACGGCCAGCGCGGCCAGCCGCTGCGGGGCCGCAGTGCCGGCGAACACGGTACCGGCGGCCAACGGGTCGCCGGCGAGCAACTGCTGGCCCAGCAGGTACGCCGCGACGGGGGCCGCCCCTGCCAGTGCCCGCGACAGTGCGGCCCATGCGAGCGCGCTGAGCGCGCCCCGTGGCCACCTGGCAAGCATCACCGCATCGTCCCGCCTGGGGGAAGCAAACAAACCGTCTCAAGGTAAAGGGCACCCGGGCCGATGGCATTCCCGGGGGGCGGGCGCAAAAGTGCGCGCATCGGGGCTTGCGGCCCACGCCGGCGCGGGTATGGCGCAGGCGCGGAGCGCGACCAATTCCCAGCGGGGCCTGGACCCGGCGCGGGCCGTAATAGCGTTGGGCCATGACTATTCCTTTTCCCGAGCCGACGGCCCCAGCGGGGTCGCGCACTGAGGTATTCGAGCGTTACCTGGGCTTTTTCCGCGACCGGCTGGCGGCGAAGCTGCGCGAGCTACCCGCCAGCGAACTGCGGCGCAGCCGGCTAGCGTCCGGGTGGACCCCGCTGGAGCTGCTCAAGCACCTCACCCACGTCGAGATGCGGTGGCTGGAGTGGGGCTTCGAGGGGCGATCGGTGCCCGACCCCTGGGGCGACCGGCGCGACGACCGCTGGTACGTCGCCCCCGAGGAGTCGCTCGACGGCTTGCTGGCCGCGCTCGACGCCCAGGCGCGGCGCAGCGACGCAGTGATCGCGGCGCACGGCCTGGACGAGGTCGGGCAGCCGGGCGAGCGCTGGGATGGCGCCCCGCCCGCGACCTTGGAGCGGGTGCTGTTCCACCTGCTGCAGGAGTACGCCCGCCACCTGGGCCACCTGGACATCGTCTGCGAGCTGGCGGGCACCGCCCCCGGCGAATGAGGGGGGCCTGATGTACGGAGGGCTGGCCAGGTTCGTTGTGCGGGCGGGGAAGCGGGAGGAGCTCCTTGAGCTGCTGCGGTGGGACGCCCGGGTGGCCAGGGATGGCGAGCCCGGCACCTTGCGGCTGGACGTGTGGGAGGTCGAGGGGGAGCCCGGCGCGGTATACGTCTACGAGGTCTACGAAGACGTCGAGGCCTTCGAGGTGCACGTCAGGAACGCGCCGGTCACGAAGTTCCGTCAGGTCATGGGCAGCGTGATCGAGAGCGGGACCATGGTCATCCCCTTCGGGGAGTGCCTGATCTCGAACCGGCGCGAGTAGCTGGCCGGGTCAGGTGGCGGGTGGCCGCTGGCCGTATCCGGTCAGTTTGCCGGCGACGGCGGTGATCTCCGCCGGGGGCAGCAGGCGAGGGCTGCCCGCGGACGCGGCGCGCAGGTACACGTCGCACAGCCACTCCAGGTACGCGCTCTTGTCGTGTGCGGTCGCCAGGTCCGGGCCGATGGCGACCGCCCCGTGGTTGCCCATGAGGCAGGCGGTGCGATCGTGCAGTGCGTGGACGACATTGCGGGCCAGCTCTTGCGTGCCATACGTGGCGTAGGGGGCGACGGGTACCGGGCCGCCGAACATCGCCACGTAGTAGTGCACCGCCGGCACCTCATCGACCAGGGTGGACAGCGCGGTCGCGGCGGGCGAGTGCGTGTGCACGATCGCGCCCGCCTCGGGCCGG
>JAICUO010000705.1 GCA_025935815.1 Streptosporangiaceae bacterium | reverse complement strand
GTGCTGTGCTCGGCGCCGTGCACGTTGAGGATGGCGGTGGCGCGCTCGGCCTCCCACCACTGGACCGTGCCGCGCGGGTCCTCGCGGTACCTGTCGACCAGCTCCGGGTCGCGGTCGATCGTGTAGAGGAACTTGTTAAGCAGGTACTTGCTCACGTCGCCGCTCCCTTGCCTGCCCCCGGGTACCAGGTGAAGTAGGCCTCCATCGTGTGGAACAGGTCGAGGGTGTCCACGTAGTCGGCCTTGATGCCCGCGCCGGCCACGCCCATCATCAGCATGAAGTCCAAGAATCCGTGGGTGGCGTTGCCGGGCTCCCACAGCGATTCCAGGGAGACCTCGCCGAGTGCCTTCTCGATGTCGCCGTTGGCGATCCACTCGACGGCCTTGCGGTCGAATTCCGGGTCGGGGCCGTGCGGGCCGAACTGGCGCGGGCCGAACTCCAGCGACAGGTGCCCGGTGCCGATGATCGCGACCCGCTTGTCGCTCGGCCACGACTCCACGAGGTCGCGGAGCTGCTGGCCGAGCTGGACGAACCGCTTCGGCTGAGGCAGCGGCGGCGCGAAGATGTTCGTGTAGACCGGCACGATCGGCAGGTCGGCGTCGGGCCGCAGCGTGATGATCGGGCAGGTCACGCTGTGGTCGATGCGCAGCTCGTTGCTGTAGGCGAGGTCGAAGCCGGCATCCAGGCCGCCCCGCAGGATGTGCCAGGACAGGTCCTCCTGCCCGGTGAACAGCATCCGGGGCAGGCCGAACTCGCGCTCCTCGTTGTACCAGTTCGCGTCGTAGAACGGCGCCTTGCCGACCAGGAACTGCGGCATGTTGTCCAGCCACAACTGGTGGAAGTGGTCACTGCCCACCAGGACGAGGACATCGGGGTTGGCCCGCGTCAGCGTCTCGCGGAACGACAAGATCTTCGAGACCCACTCGTCGGCGAAGGGCGGGCGTTCCGCGCCCGTCGACGTGCTGGCGCGATAGTAGAACGGGTGATGTGTCGATGCGATGACCGCGGCGATGGTGGCCATGGCGGCTCCCGGGAAGCTATTCGGACGGGGGGGTGGGGGCTACGTAGACGGCGTTCCGGTCCACTGACATGTAGATGTCGCTGGCGATCGGAGTGCGCAGTTCCTCAGCGAGCTGTCCGACCAGGCCAGCGCACCGGGCCAGGATCGCGAAGCCGCGCAGCAGCTCCAGCGGCAGGCCCAGGTCGGCGAGCACCGCGCCGCAGACGCCGGCGCCGTTGAGCGGCAGCGTGCGGCCGAGAACCTGCGGGTGGACCCGGCCGATCGCCTCAAACAGGCTCAGGTGCGGGCCGCGCAGCCCCTCTTCGGCGGCGATCTTGGACAGAACGGGAGTGCGCGGGTCGCGGACCTTGTGCACCGGGTGGCCAAGGCCGGGGACGAGCTTCCTCGCGGCCCTGGCCTGCTTGACCGCCGTCAGCGCGAGCTCATCGAAGCCCGCCTCATCAGCGGGTACCGCGTCCGCCTGGGCCAAGGTGGCCGCCAGGAACTGCCCGCAGTCCTCGGTCACGCCGAGGAACCGGCTGCCGCCGCCGAGCAGCCCGGCCGCGATCGCGCCCTGCACGGAGTCGGGGGCGCTCAGGAACGTGATCCGCGCCCCGATCGCGGTCGGCGTGAACCCGTGGTCGGCCAGGGCGACGAGGACGGCCTCGAAGACCCGCACCTCGGACGGGGTGGGCCGCTTCAGCGTCACCATCCACAGGGCCAGCTCCCCGAACCCCACCTTCCCCATCAGGTCCTCGGCCAGGTTCTGGCCGAGCAAGGTGATGGTGTCGGCGTCGGACGTCCCGAGCGAGGTGGGGTACTGCGGGACCGGCCCGGTCATAGCAGGCCCTCCAGCCAGGTGCGGATCTCCTCGCCATGCTCGTCAAGCCCCGGCGGGGCCAGCGGGTAGCTCGCCGGGGTCTTGGAGAAGTTGACCGGGTGCCGTACCCCGGGCCGGGCGGCGTCGCCCGATCCGACGGTCACGACTGGTTCCAGCCCGATCTCCTCCGCGAACGCTACGCCGGCGTCCACCGTATTGATAGGCCCGCACGGCACGCCCGCCGCGATCAGCTCGCGGAACCACTCGGCGGCCGGCTTGGCGGCGAGCCTGGCGGCCAGCAGCGGGCGGAGCTTGTCGCGGTTCGCGGTCCGGGCCGGGTTGCTGGCGTACAGCGGGTCCTCGGGGAGCTCCGGGATCCCGATGACCTCGCACAGCTTGCGGAACTGGGCGTCGTTGCCCGCCGTGATGATCATGTCCCGGTCCTTGGTGGGCAGCGGCTCGTACGGGAACAGGCTGGGGTGGGAGTTCCCCATCCGGAATGGCACCGTGCCGCCCGCCACGTACGCGCTGGTCTGGTTCACCATGCCGGACAACGCGGAGGCGAGCAGGCTCGCCTCCAGGTGCTGGCCCTCGCCGGTGGCCGTGCGGTGGTTCAGCGCGGCCAGGATCGCGATGGTCGAGTGCAGGCCCGCGATCACGTCGAAGACGGAGATGCCGGCTCGGTACGGCGGCCCGTCGGGATCCCCGGTCAGGCTCATCATGCCGGAGATGGCCTGGACCATCAGGTCGTAGCCGGGCAGGCTGGACGCGCCCTCGCTTTCGCCGAAGCCGCTGATCGAGGCGTAGATGATCCCCGGGTTGGCGGCGCTCACCGAGGCGTAGTCGAGGCCATAGCGGCGCAGGCCGCCGGGCTTGAAGTTCTGCACGAAGATGTCGGCGCGGGCCGCCAGCGCCTTGGCCAGCGCCACGTCCCGCTCTTTCTTCAAGTCGAGCGCCACCGACTTCTTGTTACGGTTGATGGCGAGGAAATAGGTAGAGACGCCATCGTCGGTGACCGGCGGCACCCAGCTGCGGGTGTCGTCACCGCCGGGGCTTTCCACCTTGATGACCTCGGCGCCGAGGTCGGCCAGGAGCATCGTGCAGTACGGGCCCGCGAGGACGCGGGAGAAGTCGGCCACGAGCAGCCCGGACAGCGGACCGGGCCGGCCAGTGTCACTCAATTTGCGTAAACCCCTCTATGAGCCCGTCCGCCTAACGGACATCTGTCCGTCTGCCGAGTATCGTTATTCGGCTAGACCCTGTCAAGGCAATGCTTCCCGCCTGGCCACCCACCAAGCCAGGCTCGGCCTAAGGCCCTGCTCCCCGCGCGTGCCCCTGCCAAGCGCGGCGCGGCCTGCGGTCATTCAGCGGCTAGCGTTACCTGTACCTGGGGAACAGCATGGCACGCCGCCCAGTCGGCGCTGATGGCGCCCGCCGTGGCCAGCAGCAGCGGCAGGTACTCCCCGGTCAGCTTCTCCAGCGAGGTCTCAGCGGAGTGCGAGTTCACGTTCAGCGCGGCGATGACCGTCCCGTCGCCGTCGCGCAGCGGCACCGCGACCGACCGGATGGCGGCCGCCAGTTCCCCGTCGGTCAGCGCCCAGCCGCGGGCGCGCACCTCGCGCAGCGCGACGGCGCGCTCGGCGGCGTCCGGCTGCCAGCGCGGGGTGATGCCGGACCGGCTCGGCTCGGCGAGGACGCCCTCGGCCGCCGCCGGGGAGAGCCCGGCCAGCAAGACCTTGCCCAGCGAGGTCTGCATCGCCGGGAAGCGGGTGCCAATCGACACGCGCAGGGCGACGATCTTGGGCACCGCGACGCGGGCCACGTACACGATGTCCGAGCCGTCCAGCTGCGCGATGGACGAGGACTCGTGGGTGCGGGCGACCAGCTCCTCCATGTGCGGCCGGGCAATCTCCCACAGGCCCCGCGACAGTACATAGGACATGCCCAGGTCCAGCACCCTCGGGGTGAGCTCGAAACCCCCGGGCACGGTCCCCGCGACGCTGCCGCTCCCGCCGCCGACCTGCCGGATGTACCCGAGCTGCTCCAGGGTCAGCAGGATGCGCCGGGCCGT
>JAICUO010000084.1 GCA_025935815.1 Streptosporangiaceae bacterium | reverse complement strand
CTCCGGGTGCCCCCAGCGCGCGGAGACGCTCCACAGGGCGCACGCCCCCGCGACCGCGAGCAGGCCGCGCTTCCACCAGGAGACCCCGAGCCGCTCGGCCAGGGCGTCGGCGGCGAACAACTGCACGCAGCACAGCGCTATCTGGTATGGCCCGGCGATCAGCCACACCGCCGGGTGCAGGTTGTCCGGCCCGGGGATGTGCAGCGACAACCCCAGGCCGCTGATGATCGCGGCGACCGGCGCGAGGATGATCGCGGTGCCGGGCAGCGAGACCAGGCCGGTTGGCTGGGTGTACAGGCCGCCGACCTGGCCGTGCACCAGGCGGGTAGCCGCGACGAGGGTGCCCCAGTAGTCGTAGGGCAGCGCCCACTCGGTAGCGTGCAGGATCCGGTCCGGCCCCCACGTCGTGGTGAGCATGCCCACAATGATCAGCCCGGCGCTCGCCACTAGCGGGAAGAGCCTCCTGACCAGCCGGTCCCGCATACTGCCCCCTCGCCTTGCCCCATTAGTACGTTCTGGGCTGCGTGCTAATGTACATGGGCCGGACCCGGTTAATCCCGGTCCGGACAGCGTGCCAGGTAGCGAAGCCGGTGAAGGCCGCCCGAGCGGTCCCATTCCGGCGCTGTCCCGCAACTGTGACGGCTCCAACGAGCAGCCCCTTGGGGGTGCCCGAGGTGCCCCAGCCAGGTCGACTCCTGACCCGCCGGACGACATCAGCCCTCGTGGGAAGGGCGATCCGTCCCGGCAGTGACGCGGGCGCCGGCCTGACCGATCCGCCGGCGGCCGCGCCTTCCTGCCCGCTCCGGGAGGAAGCACCCCGTGAAACCCCTCACCTCCGCGGCCAGCGCGGTCCTGGCCGCCTGCGCGCTCACCGCGCTCGCCGCCTGCGGCTCGTCGGGCAGCAGCAGCCAGCCCTCCGCCCAGCCCGCAAGCCCGGCGCCCGGCGGCGGGCCGGCGACATCGTCGGCCACTCCCGCGGTCGCCCAGTTCCCGGTGACCATCAGCGCGCCCGGCGGCCCGGTAACCATCAAGGCCCAGCCCGCGCGGATCGTGTCGCTGTCGCCGACCGCCACCGAGGACCTGTTCGCGGTCGGCGCGGGCAAGCAGGTCGTGGCCGTCGACCTGTCCTCCAATTACCCGTCGGGCGTGCCGAAGACCAGCCTCAACGGCGTCACGCCCAACGTCGAGGCGGTCGCGGGCTACCACCCGAGCCTGGTCGTGACCGACCAGGATGCCAACGGCCTGGTGGCCGGGATGAAGAAGCTCGGCGTCCCGGTGCTGGTCGAGCCGGCGGCGGCGAGCATCGACGAGGCGTACGCGCAGATCACGCAGATCGGCCAGGCCACCGGGCACCTGGCCAGCGCGCAGGACGTGGTCGCCGGGATGCGCGCGAACATCGCCGCCGACCTGGCCAAGGCCGGGACGGCGCACAGCGACCTGTCCTACTTCTGGGAGGTGAGCGCGAACCCGTACTACTCGGCCACCTCCAAGACGTTCGCCGGCTCGATCGCCGCGATGTTCGGCCTGAAGAACATCGCCGACGCCGCCGCCAAGGCCGCCGACGGTGGCTACCCGCAGCTCACCCCGGAATACATCCTTTCCGCAAAGCCGCAGATAATCTTCCTGACCGACAACCAGGCGACTGACGGCGGCCAGACCCCGGCCGTCGTCGCCGCCCGCCCCGGCTGGCCGGCCATCCCGGCGGTCAAGAACCACGAGGTCATCGCGATGAATGACGACGTCGCGGCCCGCTGGGGCCCCCGCCTCCCGCTGCTGGTCGCCGAGATCGCCGCCGCTGTCGAGAGCGCCGCCGGCAAGTGAAGCCACGCCGCCCGGGGAGCAGGGCCGCCCTGATCGGCGCGGCGGCGGCCTTCGTGGTCGCCGCCGCGCTGGTCAGCGTCTTCGTCGGGGCGGCCAACCTGAACCCCGTCGCGGTCGCCACCGCCCTGGCGGGCAAGATCCCGTTCCTCGGCGTCCACAGTGGCCTGTCGGCGCTCGACAGCGCGGTGCTGTTCCAGATCCGGCTGCCCCGCATCGTGCTCGGCGCGCTGGTCGGCGCCCTGCTAGCCGTCACCGGGGCTGGCTACCAGGGAGTGTTCCGCAATCCCCTGGTCGACTCAGGGATGCTGGGCGCCTCCGCGGGCGCCGGCCTCGGCGCGACGATCGCGATCGTGTACCTGGGCGGCCTCGGCCCGGCCGTCGTCCCCGTCGCCGCGTTCACCGGCTCGCTGGCCGGGGTCGCGATCGCCTCCCTGGCCGGGGCGATCGGCGCGGCGCGCGGGTCCCTGGGATCTGGCCCGGCGACGTTGCTGCTGGCCGGGATCGCGGTCGGCATGTTCTTGACCGCCGCGCAGACCGTCGTGCTGCAGCGCTCGACGCAGGTGCTCCAGCAGGTGTACTCCTGGCTGCTCGGCTCGCTGTCGGGGGCCAGCTGGCAGCAGGTGATCGAGATCCTGCCGTACGCGGGCGTCAGCGTCGCGGTCATCTTGCTGCACGGCAGGCACCTGGACGTCTTGTCGGTCGGCGATGACGAGGCGCGGGCGCTGGGCATCAATCCCCGGGCCGTCCGGGCGATCGCCATCGGATCATGTGCCCTCGCGGCCGCCGCCGCGGTCGCGGTCAGCGGCCTGATCGGGTTCGTGGGGATCATCGTCCCGCACGTGGCGCGGCGCCTGGCCGGGCCGTCCTACCTGACGGTGCTGCCGCTGTCCCTGCTCGGCGGAGCTGGTTTCCTCGTGCTCGCCGACACCCTGGCGCGCACCGTGCTCGCGCCCGCAGAGCTCCCGATCGGCGTGGTCACCGCGCTGATCGGGGCGCCGGCGTTCATCTGGGTGCTGCGCGGCACGCGGGCCGTGGACACGTGAGCGGTATTTCCTGGGGGCCACAGACCAAGCCCCCAGACCCCCGGGCCGGCCGCCCTTCAGGCGCGTTGCGCCTCCCTCCCTGCGCTCGGTCGTTCCTCCCTCGCTCCGGTCAGTCCAGGGCAACGCGGGGCGGCCGGCAAACCCCAGTTGGGCACCGCGCGTGATTACCGTTCGGGATCTCACCGTCACCTTGGACCAGACCCGGGTGCTGCACGGCGTCAGCTGCCAGACGCCCCCCGGGGGGTGGCTGTGCCTCATCGGGCCCAACGGCGCCGGCAAGTCCACCGTCTTGCGGGCGGCGGCCGGGCTGCTGGCGTACGGCGGGACGATCCGCCTCGGGGAGGCCGACCTCGGCTCGCTGCGCGGCCGGGCGCGGGCGCGGGCGATCGCCTACGTGCCGCAGGCCCCGGTCCTCCCGCCCGACATGCTGGTCGCCGACTACGTGCTGCTCGGCCGGACCCCGCACCTGGGGTACCTGAGCAGGCCCGGGCGCCGGGACCGCCTGGTCGCGGAGGCGGCGCTGGACAAGCTGGACGTGTCCCAGTTCACCGGGCGGCGGCTGGAGCAGATGTCCGGCGGCGAGCGACAGCGGGTTGTCCTGGCCCGGGCGCTGGCCGCCGAGCCGTCGGTGCTCCTGCTCGACGAGCCGACCTCGATGCTGGACATCGGACACCAGCAGCAGGTGCTCGAGCTGGTGGACGGCCTGCGCCGGTCCGCCGGCCTGACCGTGGTGTCGACATTGCACGACCTCACGATCGCCGGGCAGTACGCCGATGAGCTGGTGCTTCTCAACGCCGGGCGGGTGGCGGCGGCCGGATCCGCGGTGGCGGTGCTGACGCCGGGGCTCATCGCCGAGGTGTACGGCGCGCGGGTTGAGGTACGTAAGGGGCATGACGGGCGGCCGGTGGTCGCCCCAGTGCGGAACGTTCAGTGAATCTTGTAACTCTCTGGACGGCCAGGCCGTTAACTAGATGCATAGCGCTTCGCTGACCTAGGGGTGACCGATGTCGTACGAGCCTTATCCCGGCGGCGGGTACCAGCCGTATCCAGGCGGGCCCGATGGGGGGCTACCGGAGCGCCGGCAGGCTCCGCCCAGCGTGCTCAACGCGGTCAAGCTCATGTGGACCGGCGCGGGCATCAGCCTGATCAGCGTCATCATCGGCCTGGTGACCATTGGCTCGCTGAAGACGGCGATCGAGCAGGCGAACCCGAACCTGTCCTCCTCGCAAGTGTCCGCGGTCGCCACCGCGAGCGTCGCCGCCGTGGTCATCGTGGGGCTGCTGGGCGTCGGGCTGTGGATCTGGCTCGCCCAGATGTGCAAGGCGGGGAAGAACTGGGCCCGGGTCACCGGCACGGTGCTGTTCGGGATCGACACGCTGTTCCAGCTCATCTCGTTCACCCGCTCGGCCGCCCTCACGGGCCGGATTCCCGGGCTGATCGTCTGGCTGGTCGGGCTGGGCGCGGTCATCCTGCTATGGCAGCGGCCGTCCAGCGACTACTTCAAGGGGCAAGCCGCTCCCTGGTAAACCCGCCATGATGGCGCTATCACCCGGGGGCGACCCCGGTAGCCCCGAGGCACGGCCCAATGAAGAGACCATTTTACCGGGCCATACAATCAGGCGATGACGGCCAGTGAACTCCCGATAGAGCTGCTGGCCGGGGCCGGGACCGTTATCGCCGCGATCGTGGCGGCGCGGCTCGCGCACACGCTCGGCCTGCCGGCCCTGCTGGTCTTCCTCGGCCTTGGCCTGGCCCTGGGCGAGTCCGGGGCCGGGATCCAGTTCAGCGACGCCCGGGTGGCCGAGGTCCTCGGGCTCTGCGCGCTGGTCCTCATCCTCGCCGAAGGCGGGCTGACCACGAACTGGGCGCACGCCCGTCCCGCGGTGGGCGGGGCGCTGCTGCTGGCCACCGTGGGCGTGGTGGTCGCGACCGCCGTGGTCGCCGGGTGCGCGCACTGGCTCCTCGGGTTCGACTGGCGCTCGGCGCTGCTGCTGGGCGCGGTGCTGGCCCCCACCGACGCCGCCGCCGTCTTCTCGGTCCTGCGCCGCCTGCCGCTGCCGCCGATGCTGTCCGGGATGCTCGAAGGGGAATCCGGCCTCAACGACCCGCCATCCGTCCTGGCGGTCACCTTGCTGTCGTCAGCCGGGGCGGCCGCCCACCGGGCGGGCGAGGCCGCCGGGCACCACGCGTCGGCGTGGCTGATCGCCGGGGAGGTCGCCTGGGAGCTGATCGGCGGCCTGGTCATCGGCCTGCTGACCGGCCTGGCCGGCGGGTACCTGCTGCGCCGGGCGGCGCTGCCCTCCTCCGGCCTGTACCCCGTCGCCGTGCTCGGGCTGATCGTCGCCGTCTACGGGGCCGCATCGGTCGCGGCGGCCAGCGGCTTCCTCGCGGTGTACGTGGCGGCGGTCGCGCTCGGCAACGCGCGCCTGCCACACCACTCGGCCACCCGCGGCTTCGCCGAGGGGATCGGCTGGCTGTCCCAGATCGGCCTGTTCGTCATGCTCGGCCTGCTGGCCTCCCCGGGCCGGCTGCCCGCCCAGATCCTGCCCGCGCTGCTGGTCGGCCTGGTCGCGGTGTTCCTCGCCCGCCCGGCGGCGGTGGCCGCCTCCATGCTCCCGCTCCGGCTGACGCCGCCGCCGGGCCGCGGCTGGCCACCGCGCCTCCCGCACTGGGAGCTGCAGACGCACGCGCGCGGCCGGCCGCACTGGCGGATCCGCGCCCGGCGCGTGGTCCCCGTGCCGACCGCGCCCGCCCGGACGATCGTGACCTGGCGCGAGCAGGCGTTCTTGTCGTGGGCGGGGCTGCGCGGCGCGGTCCCGATCGTGCTGACCACGATCCCGCTGAGCTCGGCCGTCCCCGGGGCCGCCCGGCTCTTCGACATCGTGTTCATCGTCGTCATCGTGTTCACGATGCTGCAAGGCCCCACTCTCCCGTGGGTCGCCAGGCGGCTGCGCGTCGCCGCGCCCGCCGAGCCGCTGGAGATCGAGGTCGAGGCGGCGCCGCTGGAGGAACTGCACGCCGACCTGCTCCAGGTCGAGGTCCCCGAGGGATCCCGGCTGCACGGCGTCGAGGTCTATGAGCTGCGGCTCCCGTCAGCCGCCAACCTGGCGCTGATCGTCCGCGACGCCGCGAGCCTGGTCCCCGGCCCGACCACGGTGCTGCGCACCGGGGACCGCCTGCTCATCGTCTGCCCCGCCAGCGTCCGCTCCCAGGTCGAGCGCCGCCTGCGCGCCGTCAGCCGCTCCGGTAAGCTAGCCGGCTGGTTCGGCGAGCACGGCCGCTAGCCCCAGGTGACCACGCGGGAGGGGCGGATCGTAACGACCACGCGGGTGTCACCCGGTTGGTCGCGGGCACGCAGGTCGGCGCCGCCGTACTTGGCCCCGATCTTGCCGGCGAACTCGTAGTCGGGGTCGGGGGTGATCTCCGCTTCGCCCCGAAGCTCGATGTAGCGGTACGGCGGGTCGCCGGCGATGAGCGCGCTGACTGCCGGGTTGGCTTGCAGGTTCTTCACCTTCTGGCGGGCGGTGTTCAGCGAGATC
Organism: Streptosporangiaceae bacterium; assembly: GCA_025935815.1. Taxonomy (GTDB): domain Bacteria; phylum Actinomycetota; class Actinomycetes; order Streptosporangiales; family Streptosporangiaceae; genus Trebonia. The sequence goes on along the minus strand of JAICUO010000084.1, from coordinate 10,792 downwards.
TTGACGGTGTCGCCCTCGGCGAGGAACCAGACGACGGAAAGCTGGGGGCGACCGCTGGCGCCGATCGTCCCCAGCGTCAGGAACTGCCCGTTGAGCAGGTCGCGATGCGATTCAGGAATGCTGGTCATGCCCGAACTCTATGGGTGCGCCTTCACCGGCACATCGTTCACAGCCACATCAATGCCCCGTGCCGCCGCGGGTAGGAACCTAAAGCGGAAGAACTTCAACGTCCCCGCGCCCCGGCCCGGAGCCAGCCCCGGCTACTCCAGGGGCTGGCGGGAGATTGACGGGGGCTCGCGGAGGGCGAGGAGCCAGCTCACGGCGGCCGCGATCAGCGGCATGCCGATGAGGATCAGCAGCAGGTTCGCGACCGGGATGCTGTCCAGCGAGGACAGCCCGTCAAGCTGGTTGGTCCTGGCGAAGCCAGCCGCCGCGAGGTAGCCGCCGGCCATGCCAATGAGCGCGCCCGCGAAGCCGAGCGCCCCGGCGGTGGTCGCGACCAGTATGCGGCGGGTGGTGCCGCTCCCCCCGGTCGCGGTCAGCGTCCGCAGGTCCCTGGCCGCTTCGCTGCGGACCAGGCCGACGCTCATCCCGAGGATGGCAAGGGCCAGCACGATGCCGAAGACCGTGGCGTCATTGACGATCGTGGCCAGCGACGGAATGCTGTTGCGGCTCTCGACCGACAGCCCGGCGTCCGCCGCGGCCTGCTGGGCACCGCGGATCTGCGCCGCCGTTAGCCCGCTCGGTGCCTGGATGAACCAGCCGCCCACGGTGACCGACGACTGCACGCGCAGCGCCTGCAACCCGTGCTCGGTGACCACCGTGTTCGGCGCGGAGGTGCCAGCGGGCAACTGGCTGACCTCCTGGATCGGCGGGTTCGCTATGCAGCCTCCGGTAATGCAGGGCGAAGAGCCGCCGCCCGCGTTCTTGATGGTGTTTTGGAGCTGCATCAGTGACATCGTGGACAGGCCCGGCCGCATCGTGAGGACGTCGGCGGCCGCGTCGATCTGCGATTGCCTGATCCCGAACGCGCTCAGCAACTGCGGCGTCGCCACATAGACCGGGCCCGACCAGCTCCGCCCGCCTGCCGCGTGGGACAGGCCCACGCTGGCCGTGTAGAGCGTGATCGCACTGGTGGCGCCGAGTTGCCTCGCGATGCTGCCCGCGACCGCCTGCGCCTGGGCCGGGGTCACTGTGGAAGGGGCGGAGCCGCCGCCTGAGCCGATGTACGGGTTATCCGGGCTGTAGACGATGAGCTGGTTCGAGGCGAGGTTGGGGCCGCCGTAGTCGAGGGGGTTGCTGAGTCTGCCGGCGCTCTCGACGCAGGTGAGCACCGCGATCAGCGTGGCCAGCGCGATCGCCGCGAGCGCGGGGCCGGAGCGCTGCCGGTACCGGGACAGATCCCGCAGTGCCAGCCGCGCTGAGATCGGGGCGTACTTGCCGAGCCAGGCGACCACCCCGAGCGTGGTGGGGGCCAGCATGATGACGGCGACGGCGAGCAAGATGATGCCGAGGGCGAGTTCCCGCAGCGGATTCGGGCCGGTGCTGTCGGGGGTGCCGGATGCGGTGCCGGCCAGGCCGAGTAGCAGGAACGAGATCACCAGGAACACGATCCCGATGGGGATGACGAGTCGGCCGCGCTTCTTCGGGGGGGTCGGGCGGCCGGCTAGGGCGGCTATGACCGGCACCCGGGAGATCGCCTTCGCAGGCCGGGAGGCGGCGAAGTAGGTCGCCAGCACCGCGAGCGCCATCGAGGCGATGATGACCGTCCAGGGGAGCTGGAACGTCCCGATCACGTGGTGGGCGCTGCTTTGCGCGACTGGCCGGTAGGCCAGCCATCCGATGAAGCCGAGCAAGAAGCCCGCGCCAGCGCCAGCGACGCCCGTCACGACGCCGTTGGCCCGGACGACGAGCCGTATGTGCCGTTCGGTTGCCCCCTGGGCGGCGAGCATGCCGATCGCGCGCAGCCGGCGCTGCGCCAGGACCGAGAAGCCGCCCACGCCGACCAAGGCGATGAGCAGCATGCCGAGGATGGCCGCGGCCAGCGAGATCGACTGTGGGTTGATAGCGTTGTCGTTCGCCAGGGACGCGGTGTCAAAGACGTCGGTCACGCGGACGTCGTCCGGCGGCACGGGCTTGTGCGCCGCGGTGTAAATCAGCGTCCTGATGGTGACGATGTCCGCGCCAGAGGCGTTAAACAGCGCCGTGGCCTGGTCCGGGTGGGCCACCTGGCCGGGGATGACGAGGGCGAATTTTTCCAGCAGGCTCTGCGGGGCCTGCACGATGCCGGTGACGGTGCGGGTGACGCCGTTAAGCGTCCACCGGCCGCCGACCCTAAGGTTGAATTCGGAGGCAACGCCGCTGGTGACCGCGACCTGGCTGGCGGTCGTCGGGTACTTCCCGCTGACCAGGCTCAGCAGCGGCTGGCCGAACGGGCCGTGCGGGTCCTGTGCGCGCAGGTCGAACGTGGTCACCGAGCCAGGGACGCTCATCGACTGGTTCACGATGACGTCGACCTGTCCGTAGTTCGAGCGGAGCGCGGTGACTTGCGCCGAGATCTGGGGGCCGGTGCCGGTCAGCGTTGCCGCGTCCTGCGCCGTGCCCAGCACGCCGACCGGTTTCGCCGGGGTGGTCGTCGCTACCGCCGAGGCGATGAACGTGGCCGTCACGGCGGCGGTGATGAGCGCGAAGATCAGCAGTTGCTGCTTCCACTCGCGGCGCGCCAGCCGCACCGCCCAGCGCACCACCGCGCGCCTGGCGGGAACACCGCCGTTAGCAGGCCGTCTGACAGTGGGATTCTCCAGGGTCGCGAAGGTCACTTCTCCGGCTCCACCGTGAGGAGGGACTCGGGGCCGACCGCCGGGATGGTCTGGTCGGTGATCCGGCCGTCGCGGATGAAGATGATGCGGTCAGCCCAGGAGGCGAGCTGGGCGTCGTGGGTGACGACGATGGCGGTCATCGCGTTGTTCTTGCACGCGCTGTGCAGCAGCCGCATGACGGCCTCGCCGTTCACCGAGTCGAGCGCGCCCGATGGCTCGTCGGCCAGCACGAGCTTGCGCTGGCCGACCGTCGCGCGGGCGATCGCGACCCGTTGCCGTTCGCCACCGGATAGCTGATCCGGGAAGTGGCCGGCCCGGTTTTCCAAGCCGAGGCCGTCGAGTGCCCTCAGGGCGGCGACCCGGGCTTTGCGGGCCGACATGCCATCCAGTTCCAGGGGGAGGCTCACGTTCTCGGCGGCGGTCAGGCCAGGGAGCAGGTTGAAATCCTGGAACACGTAGCCGATGGTCTGCCGCCGCAGCCGCGCCTTAGCCGACCGGGGCATCGAGGCGAGCGACTGCCCGCCGATCAGTACCTGACCGCTGGTGGGGTCCTCCAGCGTGCCAGCGATGGTGAGCAGCGTGCTCTTGCCCGATCCGCTCGGCCCCATCACCGCTACCATCTCGCCGGTGTCGGCCACCAGGCTCACGTCGTGCAGCGCGTGAACCTCGGCGTGGCCTTGCCCGTACGTCTTGGAGACTGCGCGTAGCTCCACCAGAGGGGGATGGTTCCTCATCGCCGTGTCCGTACCTTTCGGTTGGTGGTCAGGGGCATTCGTGGCAGCGACTCGATTACCGATGTATGAGGAGGCGCCGGTGTGGTGGCTGCCGCTGGCGTATCTGCTGGCGCCGCGTCAGCGGTCACGCGCTTGATCCGGGCGTCGGCGGCGTCCAGCCACCGGACGACCGCGTCCAGCCGGAATAGCTCCGCGTCCACCGCCAGCCCCAGGCTCAGGTCGGCGGGGTCGGCGTCCTCCTTGATCCGGGTCCACTGCTGCATGAGCTCCACCAGGTAGCGGCGGTGCGCCTGAATGACCTCGCTCACGCTGGCACCCGGAACGCGCAGCGCGATGAGAACCTTCATGACCAGCTCGTCGCGGGGCGGCGAGCTCAGGTCCGGCGGGGTCCGCAGCCACGTATCGAGCTCGCGTGCCCCGTCCTGAGTGATCCGGAACATCTTTTGCGCGCCTGGGCCGTCCTCGTCGCCCTCGGAGGCCACGAGGCCGTCACGCTCCAGCCGCTGGAGCGTCGTGTAGACCTGCCCGACGTTCAGCGGCCAGACGTCGCCGGTGCGGGCCTCGAACTCCTCGCGGAGGTGCAGCCCGTAGCTGGACCCCTCGCTAAGCAGGGCCAGCATCGCGTGCCGAACGCTCATGTCACCGCCTCTGAACTGGGCATACTCTCAAAGAGATGCTCGGTATCATACCGAGTATACAAAACTACTATACCGAGTATGCACGCCAGTCGGCTAATGCGACATATCTTAACTCGAACTTGCCTGGGGTCCCAGGCCTTTCCTTCGTTGTCCCGTCCCGCGGCTACAACTCCAGCCTCGCCACGATGTGGTCGGCGATCGCCAGGCTGGCGGTCGCCGCCGGCGATGGAGCGTTGCGGATCGCCATCACGTCGCCGACCTTGCTGATCCGGAAGTCATCCACGAGCGACCCGTCCGGGTCGACCGCCTGCGCCCGCACCCCGGCGGGTGCGGGCGTCACATCGGAGAGCTGGATCCATGGCAGGTACGTCCGGGCCTCCGCCAGGTAGGCCCGCCGCAGCAGCGATCCGCGCACCTCCCGGACCCCGGCCATCCAGTTCTGCCTGGCCAGCCGCCAGAAGGCCCCGGACCGGGCGAGCCGCCCCAGTTCCGCTGCCGAGATGTCGCGCCTGCGGTACCCCTCGCGAGCCAGGGCCAGCACCGCATTCGGCCCGAGGTCAGCCTCGCCGTTCACCCGGGGCGTGAGGTGCACGCCGAGGAACGGGTACCGAGGGTCCGGCACGGGATAGATGAGGTGCTTAACCCGGTCCCGCGCGTGCGGCGCCAGGCGCAGGTACTCGCCGCGGAACGGGATGATCGACGGCGCCGGCGCGTCGCCGACGGTGGCCGCCAGCAGGTCGGCCTGCAGGCCTGCGCAGATGACCAGCCGGGAGAACCGGTGCGTCGTCCCCGGCGTCACCACGCTGACCCCGCCACCGGCCCGCAGCTCCAGCTTCGTCACCGGCGTCGACAGCTGTACCTGCCCGCCAGCCTTGGTGACATCATCCGCGAAGGACCTGGTGATGGCCGCGTAGTCGACAATCGCCGTGGACGGCGACAAGAGCGCCGCGATCCCGGCGACGTCCGGCTCCCGCTCCCGGATCTGCGCGCTGTCCAGCCAGCGCACGCCCGGTACCCCGTTGGCCAGCGACCGTCGCTCGAGCTCGCGCAGCTTGGGCACCTCGGCCTGGTTGCGGGCGATGACCAGCTTGCCGCGCTCGTCATACGCCAGCCCGCGATCCGCGCAGTACTCCTTGATCAGCGCGACGCCCTTGCGGGTCATGGTCGCCTTGGCCGATCCCGGCTGGTAGTAGATCCCGGCGTGGACCACCCCGGAGTTGTGCCCCGTCTGATGCCCGGCGACGTCGGCTTCCTTCTCCAGCACCGTCACCGCCACCCCCGCCAGCGCGAGCTTGCGGGCCACCGCCAGCCCCACAATGCCCGCCCCGACGATCCCCACCCTTGATTCGGTCCCCCGGCGTCCCCGCTCTCGCAGCCCAGCGGCATTATCCCGGATCTTCGCGTAGCCGCGCACGTCGCGCATCCGCCACGTTCGCCGGCGGAGCAAATGCGCGTTCGCTGCGCTACGGTCCGGCGCCCGCCGACTCGGCTAGCTGCGCCCGCTCGCGCAGGTAACTGGCGGTGAGCTCGTCGGCGGGCAGGAACGCCTCCAGGTGCAGTTCGGCCAGGGCGACGCTGGTGGCGGTGGCGAACGAGGTGAGGGTGGTGATGAGGCGCAGCTCACCACCCTCGCCGCGCAGCCGGAGGGGGACGGCGAAGCCCAGGTAGCCGGGGCCGGGATCGGTCGGCGGGAGGTAGGCCTCCAGTTCGGCGATGAGCTCATCGTCGCGCGGGTCGGGGCTGATCCGGGCGCGGTTGCGCATCGCCTCGGTGACGTGGCGGCCCCACTCCGGGAGGTTGATGACCCGGCTGGCCAGGCCCGCCGGGTGCAGGGCGAGGCGGCGCACGTTCACCGGGGGCCGCAGCAACTCAGGGTCGCAGCCCTCCGTGAACAAGTCGAAGGCGGCGTTGGCGTCAATGAGGTCTCCGTACTTGCCCACGATCAAGGCGGGATACGGCATGTGGCCGCGAAGAACGCTCTTGAGCGCGGTCCGCACGGGTTCCAGCCGGGGCGCGTCGAGACCGCAATCATCGAATACGGGGGCGTATCCAGCCGACACCAGCAACTCGTTACGTTCCCGTAGCGACAGCCGCAGTGATTCGGCCAGCCGCACCACGATTGCCCGGCCGGGCTGCGAGCGGCCCTGCTCCAGGAAGCTCAGGTAGCGCTGGGTGGTGTCGGCCCGGAGCGCCAGGTCCAGCTGACTCCACCCTCGCAGGCGCCGCCAGCGGCGCAACTCGTGCGCGAACGGGCCCCTTTCGCTGGGGGAAGTCGCGACCATCGTCATGACGTCCATGATCAGCGCGGCCAAGGTGCAGCGCCATTCCCTGCCGGGAATTGAACGGGCCTGCCCGGCCGCCCAGACTCGTCCGCATGAGCTACGAACCCGCCGACACCGAGCTGAAGCAACTAATCGACCGCTGGATCGCGCAGTGGAACGAGTCCCGCCCGGACGAGCGTCGCCGGCTGATACGAGAGGTGTGGGCCGAAAGCGGCTACCAGGTCATGGTCAACCCGCCGCAAGGCATCCGGGAGACCGCCGCCCACTACGGGGTTCCCGCCCCGTCCATCGAGATCCGGGGCCATGACGCCCTGTACGCCCGGGTAACCCGCGCCTACGAGATGTTCATCGCCGACGGCGAGTACGCCTTCGAGCAGCACGGCGAGGCAGTCCGGCACCCGGGGGCGGCGGTGGCGCTGAGCTGGGTAATGCGCTCGCGGGCCGACGGTTCCATCGCTGGGGCCGGCCTGGATGTGCTGACGTTCGGCCCCGGCGGGCTGGTCCGCACCGACCACCAGTTCGTCGCATGAGCGCCCTGGCCTACCACCTGGATCCGCTGCACGACCTCGACGGGCTGAGCGTGCGCCCGCAGCCGCTGCCCCAGCCGGGCCCGGGCCAGGTCGTGGCGCGGGTGCGAGCCGCGTCGCTCAACCGCCGTGACCTGATGCTGGCGGAGGGCACCTACCCGCTGCCTGCGGTTCCCGGTGTCGTCCCGTTGTCCGACGGGGTCGGCGAAGTGACCGCCGTGGGCGCCGGGGTGACCGGGGTCACGGTCGGCGACCGGGTCACCTCCACGTATTACCTGCACTGGACCGACGGCCCGCAGCGGCTGGCGCACGTGCGTGAACAGTACGGCGCCAACCACGACGGCTGGCTGGCCCGCTACATCACGCTGGAAGCGGACTCGGTGATCCAGGTGCCTGACCACCTCACCGACCCCGAAGCGGCCAGCCTGACCTGCGGCGGCGTGGTGGCGTGGGCCGCGCTGACCAAGCCGGCCCCGGTGCGGCCGGGAGAGACGGTGCTGATCGTCGGCACCGGCGTGGTGGCGCTGTTCGCGGTGCAGTTCGCCCGGATGCACGGCGCCCGGGTCGTGTGCGTCACCTCCTCGGCCGGCAAGGCTAAGCGGCTGCGCGAGCTTGGCGCCGGCGAGGTCATCGACCGCAACCAGGCTCCAGCCTGGGAGCACGCCGTCCTGGAGATGACTGGCGGCGACGGAGTCGAGCACGTGGTGGACGCGGTCGGCCTGCCGACGATGGCCAAGTCCGTTGCCTGCGGGGCCTTCAACGCCCGCATCACCGTGATCGGCGCGTTTCCCGCCACCGAGCCGGTCACCGACCCGTTCGGCGGCCGGTACCTGGCGATTCGCCGCATCGCGGTGGGCAGCCGGGCCGACTTCGAGGCCATGAACCGCGCCGTCCGCGCGCACCGCATGCGCCCGGTGATCGACCGGGTCCTCCCGTTCGACGAGGCGGTCCAGGCGTACCGGTATTTCCGCGACGGCAACCCGTTCGGGAAGGTCGTCGTGGAGCTCCAGCCTTAGTCCTTACACGATAAATCTGCCTTTTCAGTAGATGTCATGCTCCCCAGTAAAATGAGTAAGGAAACGCTTCAAATCGAGTCCGGCCGGGTAGGCAAACGTGAGTGCGGACACTGGCCAGAGTGGCGACCGGCTCACTCATAGCTCTCGGCGTGGGACTCGCGCTCGCTGTTTCCTTGGTTGCGGTGATAGGCATTCTCGGAATTAATTCGTCGGCGACGCTGGGAAAGGAAATCTCAAGCGACGAGCTGGCTACTTCGACGGTAACGGCCCAGCTCGCCCGGGGCATGGACGCGGCCTACGCCACCGGCCAGGAGGCATTCCTCACGCCTGACCAGGCCCGGCGGTCACGACTCCTCGGCGGGCTCTACACGAACCTGCTTCCGGCCACCGACGTGCGGCTGGTCGCCCTGAAACAGCTGCACGCAGGGGATTCCCAGGCTGAGCAGGCCGACTTCCGACAGTTCGTACGGCAGTGGACCGTCGTCCGGGATCTCCTCAGCCCGACGAATGTAATGCCTCACGCGGATGCGTCGCTCGCCGCCCAGCTGAAGGCCGCCTATCTGCCAGTAAGCGCCCACCTTGACACGCTTATCCAGACGGAGCAATACGACGGGCGCACCGACCAGGTGAAAGCGTCCGCGAACGCGCAGCGGGTCGTCTGGCTCGTCGTCGGCGTGGCGGTCGTCGCCAGCATGGCCGGAGCCTTCCTCGTGCTTCGCGGCATCCGGCGCGTCCGCCGGGCCGTGGTGCTCAACCGGAACAACAGCGCGGACCGGCTGGAGGCGGCCACGCCACTGCCGGGCGGCTCACCGCTCGCGGCGACATTGCGCGGTGCCGAGCCCCGCTCATGCCTGGCGGTCCGCTCTGGTCGGACGCACCATGAGGGCGGCGGCCGGCCGGCCCTGCTCTCGTGCGCGGTGTGCGCCCCGTGCGCCGGTGCCTCGGCGTGCGTTCCGCTCGTGGTAGGAGGCGAGGTGATCGGCTCGGTCCTGATGGTCGGCCCGGCCCCCTACGACGAGGCCAACGAGCAGCGGATCCGCGAGTCCGTCAGCCAGGCGGCACCCGTTCTGGCGAACCTCCGTAACCTGGCGATCGCGGAGATCCGCGCGGCGACCGATGGCCTGACCGGCCTGCCGAACAAGCGGGCGGTCGCCGACGCGCTGAACCGGATATTCGCGCAGGCCTCGACGACAAGCTCACCGCTCGCGCTCCTTGTCCTCGACGTGGACCACTTCAAGCAAGTCAACGACACGCGGGGCCACGCCGTGGGAGACCGGGTCCTGGCCAATATCGGCGCGGTGATACGGGGCGTGCTGCGGACCCGGGACTTCGCCGGCCGCAATGGCGGGGAAGAGTTCACGATCCTCCTCCCTGACACCGAGATCCGCATGGCGCTGCCCATTGCCGAGCGAGTCCGCGCGGCGATCGCCGAGATCTCTCTCCCCGGCTCCGACGTGGGAGTTACGGTCTCCATCGGCGTCGCCGGCTTTCCGCAGCACGCGAGCACGCCGGAGCAACTCGAGCGGCTCGCCGACGCGGCCCTCTACCTCGCCAAGCGCCAGGGAAGAAACCGCGTCGAACTAGCCGAGGCCACGGCCATCGACGCCACGGCCCGCGTCCCGGAGCCGCCCGCGAACGACGCCGGGCCCGCCACGCCCGCATCTCGCTCTCCCGGAGGCGGTCGTCCGGCACCCTGCCCCTGACCCCGGCCCAGGTCATCCCGCGCAGTTCGGCTTAACACCTGTCACTCCGTGCGCTTCTGTGTACCTGAGGGGCATCAGCGCGCGCCCGTGGGCGATCCAGCGGCGTGTCCTGCCAGGAAATCTGCTAAACCGTGTAACTCTTTCTCGGAATACGTCGTTATGTTCACAGCAGGTTTCCTTTCAGAGCGGGGAGAATTAGTTGAGAAAGATCATCATCACCGGACTCGTCGCGTTCGCGACAGTCCTCGGCACCTGGGGTGCCGTGACGGCGGCCAGCGCTTCGAGCAGCCAGCCACCCGCTGTGGCAGGCACCGGGATCAGTGCCCCACCGAGCAACGCGGGGGTGGCTGCCTCGCCCGTGCTGAGCCGTCTCGCTTCCGGCTCCGGCGCCGGCGCGGCAACCCGTCTGCCCACTCACTCCCTGACCTACCCGGCCGGGGTCACCCCGGCCGCCGTCGCGCCGCTCGACGTCGTGCAGGACGTGAACTGCTCCAGCCCGACCGACTGCCTCGCCGTCGGGGAGAACGCGACGGCCAACGGCGGGCACGGCAGCCCGCGCGCCTTCCACTGGACTGGCAGCGCCTGGAGGGCCACTCCAGTCTCCCTGCCCGCCAGCACCTCCGGCGGGTTCCTCAATAGCGTCTCCTGCACGGCAGGCAGCTGCGTCGCGGTCGGGGTGTACTTCCGCGGCAGCACGCCGTTCCTCCTGTCCGAGATCTGGAACGGGAGCTCCTGGCGGATCGCGCTGCCCCCGGCCATCTCCGGGTCGCGGTTCCCGGTCCTGTCCGTCGTTTCCTGCGTCTCGCCCACGCACTGCGTGGCCGCCGGCAGCTACATTCCCGCGAGCAACCTCAATGACTCGGTCGCCATCGTTGGGATCTGGAACGGCAGCACCTGGCGGATGGTCAAGGCGCCGGCCGTCGGCACGATGGGCTTCGCCGCCTTCTTCACCATTTCCTGCACGACCACGACCTTTTGCATGCTGGGCGGGGAGTACGCGTCGTCGGTCCGGGACCCGCAGGGGGGAGGCTTCTTCACCACGCTCGTTGAGCGCTTCAACGGGACGAGCTTCT
>JAICUO010000551.1 GCA_025935815.1 Streptosporangiaceae bacterium | reverse complement strand
GTCTCGCAGCAACTGGCGGCTCTGGAGCGGGAGGCGGGTACGGCGCTGCTGGACCGTACGGCGCGCAGCGCGGGGCTCACCGACGCCGGCCGCAGGCTGGCGCAGCACGCGGAGCGGATCCTCGCCATGGTCGAGGAAGCGGAGGCGGACCTGTCGGCGCACGCCGCCGAGCCGTCCGGGCGGGTGGTGGTCACCGCGTTCCCGTCCGCGGCGGTGGCGTTCGCGCCGGCGCTGGCCCGGTCGCTGCGGGCCCACCCGAGGCTGGCGCTGCTGCTGCGGCAGTCCTCGCCCCCCGACGGGCTGCAACTGGTGCGCTCCGGTGAGGTGGAGGTCGCGATCGTCGATGACTGGACCGGGCGGATGGCGGCCGACCTGGGCGGCGGCGAGCCGGGGGACCCGGTGACCGCGGAGTCCGGCCATGGCGTGCTGTCCTTCTATCAGCTGCTGCGCGACCCGCTCGTGCTGGTGGTCGAGCGGGGTCACCCGGCGGCTGACCCGGACACCCCCGTGGACCTGCGGGCGCTGCGCAATGAGCCATGGCTCGCCGCGCCGGCCGGCGAGCCGTCCCGCCAGGCGGTCGACCGGCTGCTGGCCGCGGTCGGCGTGGCGCCGCCGGTGCCCTCGGAGTTCGAGGGCCTGGGCACCGTCGCCAACCTGGTGGCCCGGGGGCTGGGCATCGCGATCATGCCGCGGCTCGCGGTCGGCGCGTACGAGCGCCGGCTGGTCGTCCGCGAGCTGCCCGCCGGCCTGGACCTGGCCCGCGACATCTACGCGGTCGCCCGCACGGCGAGCGTGGCGCGCCCGTCGGTGGCGGTCATCATCTCCGCGCTGCGCGGCGCCGCCCGCTCGATCTCCGCGCGCTCGTCCCCGGCCGACCCGGTGGCGGAGTCGTAGCCTCGCGACGGTCAGGGGGCCAGCCAGGAGCGAAGGGCCCGCTCGCAGGCCGCGATCGCGGGCAGTTCGACGTACTCGCCGGGGGTGTGGGCGATCTCGGAGATGCCCGGCCCGTAGTTGACGGCGGGGATGCCCAGCTCGGCGAAGCGGGCCACGTCGGTCCAGCCGAGCTTCGGGCGCGGCGTCCCGCCGGTGGCGGCCACGAACGCGGCGGCCACCGGGGCGTCCAGGCCCGGCCGCGCGCCCGGGGCCACGTCGAGGATCTCAACCTCGAATCCCGCGAACGCCGACGTCACGTGGGCGGCCGCGTCCTCGGGCGGCCGGTCGGGGGCGAACCGGTAGTTGACCTGGACCTCGCATGCGTCGGGGACCACGTTCCCGGCCACCCCGCCGGAGATGAACACCGCGTTCAGCCCCTCGTGATAGCGCAGCCCGTCGACCACCGGCTCACGGGGCACGTACGAGCGGAGCACGTCCACGATGCCCCCCGCGGCGTGGATCGCGTTGCTGCCCATCCAGGACCGGGCGGTGTGCGCGCGCGCACCGCTGGCCCGCACCGCCGCGCGCAACGTTCCCTGGCAGCCGCCCTCCACCACGCCGCCGCTGGGCTCCAGGAGCACCGCGAAGTCCCCGGCTAGCAGCGATGGGGAGTTCCGCGCCAGCCGCAGCAGGCCGTTGCGCTCGGCGGCGACCTCCTCGCAGTCGTAGAACACGTAGGTGACGTCGCGGGCAGGCGCGGCCAGCCCGGCGGCCAGCCGTAGTTGCACGGCCACCCCGGACTTCATGTCGGACGTGCCGCAGCCGTACAGGCGGGCCTGGCCGGCGTCCGTCGTGGAGGGGAAGTTGCCCGCGTGCGGCACGGTGTCGATGTGGCCGGCCAGGATCGCCCGCTCGGCCCGGCCCAGGTCCGTGCGGGCCACCACGGTGTTACCGTCGCGGTGGACGCTCAGGTGGCCGAGCCCGGACAGGGCGCGCTCGATCGCGTCCGCCAGCGGCCCTTCCTCGCCGCTGACGGAGGCGATGTCGACCAGGGCCGCGGTCAGCGCGCCGCCGTCGGCGCTCAGGTTCAAATCATGATCCACGCCCGCCAACCTAGCGGGTTGCCAGCGCATGGCGGGACCGGCATCACCGGCGCGATTCAACGCTCCGCGGTCACTTCGCTAGCTGGCCGAGGGTCAAGGTGGTCGACTGGGCGCTGCCGTGCTGGTCGATGAACTTGATGGTCAGCTTGTCACCCGGGTGCTTGTTCGCCAGCGCGGTGGTCAGGTTGTCGGAGGAGGCGATGGTCGTCCCGTTGACGGCGGTGATCACGTCCCCGCCGACCAGCCCGGCGTCGTCGGCCGGGGTGCGCGGGTAGACGTAGCAGATGACCGCGCCCGGGGAGGTGGTGCCGACGCTGCCGCCGGAGCCGCCGGGGCCGGATGAGGACTGCTGGCAGCCCTGGGCGCTGTTGGCCGCGTTGATGCCCATGAAGCCGGCCGCCCCTATGTGGACGGTGGCGCTGGCGTGCCCGCTGGAGATCTCCCGGGCGATCGACAGCGCGGTGTTGATGGGGATCGCGAACCCGGTCGTGGACTGCTGCTGGCTGAACCCGCCCGCGGAGTTCGCGGCGGTGTCCATCCCGATGACCGCCCCCGCGGAGTTGACCAGCGGCCCGCCGGAGTCGCCTTCCTGGATGGGCGCGTCGGTCTGCAGCATGCCATGCAGCGTCTCGCTGGACCGGGCGCCGCTGTCGCTGGCCTGGATGGTGCGGTTCTTCGCGTTGATGACGCCCTGGGCGGTGGCCGGCAGGCCGCCGCGGCCCTGGGCGTTGCCGATGGCCAGCACCGGGTCGTTGAGCTTGACCTTGTCGGAGTCGCCGACGGTGATGGTCTTCAGCCCCGAGGCGCCCTGGAGGCGCAGCAGCGCGACGTCGTTGGTGGCGTCATAGCCGACCAGGTCCGCCTTGTACGTCTTGCCGCTGGTCACCAGCGTCACCGTGATGCTCGTGGCCTGGTTGATCACGTGGTTGTTGGTGAGGATCAAGCCATCGGCGGAGATGACCATGCCGGTGCCCTCGGCCGACTCGTTGCTGTACTGAAGGGTCGAGGTGACGTCGACGACGGCCGGGTCGACCTTGGCCGCGATCGCCGCCTCGTTCAGCGGTCCGCGGCCCGGTGCGCCCTGGCCGCTGCCGCTCCCGTTTCCGGTGCCCGTGCCGGGCAGGCGGCCGCCGCCCACCGGGTTCCCGCCGAAGCCGTTGCCGGCCCCCCCGCCACCTTGCTGCGGCGCGCTCCCGGACCCGGCCGCCGACGAGGATGATGACGAGTGGCTCAGCTCGATGGCGGCGCCGGCCCCGACGCCGGCCGCCAGCACCGCGACCGCCGTGTAGACCAGGAACTTGCGCAGGCCGCCCGCGCCGCGCTGCGGCGGCGGCGGCGTCCCGTACCCGTAGCCCCACGGCGGCTGCCCGCCTCCGCCGCTCCAGGTCCCGTAGCCGCTGCCCGCGGGGGGCTGGCCGTAGCCGCCGCTCGCGGGGGGCTGCCCGTAGCCGCCGCCCGCCGGGGGCTGGCCGTAGCCTGGCTGCCCGTAGCCTGGCTGCCCGTAGCCGCCTGGCCCGTAGCCGGGCTGGCTGTAGCCCGCCGGCGCGTAGCCGGGCGGCGGGTACTCGTGGGTGCCGTAGTCGTCGTGCTGGCCGTAGCCGGGATCGCCGTGCCCGCCTGAGTTGAACGCGATCGTGTCGTGCACTGGCGTGCTGCCGGCGCCGTCCCAGCCGGCGGACTCCCAGCCGGGAATGATGTCCCGGCCGGCCACGCTCCCGCTCGCCTGACCGGTGCTGGCGGGCCTGGGCTCCGGGGGGACCGGCTGCCCGGCGCTGGACGCGGGAGCCCAGGGGCTCACGTACTCCGGTGGCTGCCAGCCGTCCTGCTGTTCGCTACCGCGGTCGTTGTCTCGCATCTATCTCGCCTTCACCATCGACAGCCTACGCCTTTTGCCCGGGCGTGCCGCAGCTAAACTCAGGCGCCGTCACCCTCTAGTAAGCGTTCGCAACCTGAACGTCAGCTGAGTCCTCGCTCCTGATTAAGCTACGTGGCCTTCTTCGCCGCGCATGTGTCATTAGGGAGTTAACGACCATCCCCCACCGGAAATGCCTTCCGCCCCCGCGGCCGGGCAGTGCCGCGCGTAGCCATGTCATTTGGCGGGCCCTTCGATGAGCGCCACCGTGGCCGACTGGGTCGCCCCGGTGGCATTGACGTACGTCAGGGACATGGCCGTGCCCGGGCGCAGGCCCGCGGTGATCGAGATGAGCCCGGCGGCGCCGGAGACGCCCTTGCCGTTCGCGCTGATGATCACGTCGCCCGCGGCCAGGCCCGCGTGCTGGGCCGGTGTGCCGGAGTACACGCCGCAGATGAGCGCTCCGGAGCTGATCGCCGGGGCCCCGGCGGCCCCGCCGCCGACGGCACCGCCGGGTGAGAACCCGCCGAAGCCGGAG
Organism: Streptosporangiaceae bacterium; assembly: GCA_025935815.1. Taxonomy (GTDB): domain Bacteria; phylum Actinomycetota; class Actinomycetes; order Streptosporangiales; family Streptosporangiaceae; genus Trebonia. Next base: position 939 of record JAICUO010000551.1, on the reverse strand, counting down.
GCGCGACAGCCGGTGCTCGCGTCGCCCACCGAGATGCCCATGAACGGGGGCAGGCCGATCCGCACGGTCGCGCTGGATTGCCCGGCGGCGATCTGCCGGGCGATCCGCAGCGCGGCGTTGATCGGGATCGCGTACCCGGCGGTGGCGGTGCCCCCGTTCAGGGACTGAGTCGTCGTCGCCGCGGTGTTCATCCCGATGACCTCACCCGCCGCGCTGGCCAGCGGCCCGCCGGAATCGCCCTCCTGGATCTGCGCGCTGGTCTGGATGGTTCCCCGCAACGTCTCGGAGGTGCCGGTCGAGGAGTCCTGCGGGCGGATCGTCTGGTTGAGCGCGGTCACCCGCCCGGCGGCGACGGTGGGCTGACCGCCTTGTCCTTGCGCGTTGCCCAGGCCGAGCACCGCCTGGCCCACCCGGACCGCGTCGGAGTTGCCGACGGTGACGGGCGTCAGCCCGGACGCGCCGATGAGCTGCAAGAGCGCCACGTCATTGGCGGCGTCATAGCCCAAGATCTTCGCCTTGTAGGCCTTACCGGAGTCCACCAGCGTCGCGGTCGGCGCGGTCGTGCCCCGGATCACGTGGTTGTTGGTGAGCACCAGGCCGTTGGCCGACAAGACGATGCCAGTGCCGGCCGACAGCGCGGAGGCGTAGGCCGCCGGGGCGCTGACGTTCACCATGCCCGGCTGCACCTCATTCGCGACCGCCTGGGCGTCCAGCTTCCCGTTGGCGGCCGGGGGCGCGCTCGCGGGCGGCACGGGAATGGCGCTCGCGCCCGCCCCGGCTTGGCTGCCCTGGCGGCCGGTGCCCGCGGCGGCGCCCGGCGTTCCGGTGCCCGGCGTTCCGGCGCCCGGCGACACCGTGCCCGGCGACACCGTGCCCGGCGACACCGTGCCCGGCGACACCGGGCGCGGTGACCCTTGCGTCGGCCCGGCCGTGCCCGGG
>JAICUO010000989.1 GCA_025935815.1 Streptosporangiaceae bacterium | reverse complement strand
AGCACCGCGGTCACGGTCGACGGAAGCGCAGCGCCGTGCTGATGGACCAGTCCTCCCAGGACAACACCCTCGAGGGCGTCCGGCCTCCGCCGGTCACCCCCAGGGACGCCGTCTCATGTCAGTCCTCAAAGGACAAGCGTATGAAGCGTTCCCCGGAGGCTCCCGATGACCAAGGAAGGTAGTGCCATCAGCGTTTCAGACCTTGCCATCGTGGCGGCGCTGGTTTTCGGATGGGGCACGCTGTCAGCCCGGCTGGAACACTTTGACGTCACCGGCCCGATCACCTTTGTCCTCGCCGGGCTGCTGCTCACCCATGGACCGCTGGCTGTCCTCGGCTCCGCACCCAGCAATGAAATGATCAAGCGGTTGGCGGAGTTCACCCTCGCCTTGGTCCTGTTCTCTGACGCATCGCGGGTCGGGCTGCACGAGCTGCGGGCAGACGCGGGCGTATACCTAAGGCTGCTCGGGGTAGCGCTCCCGCTGACGATCGGGCTGGGAACACTGTTGGCGTTTGCCCTGGTCAGCGGCAGCAATATCTGGCTGGCGCTGCTGGTGGGCGCGGCGCTGGCGCCGACTGACGCCGCACTGGGCGCGGGCATGATGACCAACCCGGCGGTACCAGCGAGGATCCGCCGCCTGATCAACGTGGAAAGCGGCCTCAACGACGGGATCGCCACGCCCGTTGTCCTGGTCGCCCTGGCGGGAGCGGCAGCGGGAGCCGAACCCGCCGGCCACGGCCCAGCCGCGGCCGTTGCCGAGCTCGTTCTGGGCATTCTGGTCGGCGTGGCCGTGGGCGGCGCCGGTGGCCTGCTGGTGAAGGCGGCGCGGGGTCGTGGCTGGGCCGCGGAAGGCTTCGCCGGCCCAGCGGTTCTGGGCCTGGCGGCGTGCGCCTATGCGTCCGGGGTGGCGCTGCACGGCAACGGTTTCATCGCCGCTTTCGTCGGTGGCCTCGCGTTCGGCACGGTAGGGGGTCGGCGTGGCGCGCCCCTGGCGCCGTTCGTCGAGGAAACGGGCGCGTTGGTATCGCTGCTCGTCTGGCTGGCATTCGGCGCCGTCGCCGTCGCACCGGCCGCCAAGGACCTGACCTGGCAGGTTGCGCTGTACGCCGTCCTGAGCCTCACGGTGGTGCGGATGGTTCCGGTGGTGGTCGCACTGGTAGGCGCACGCCTCGGCCGGCCGACGATCGGCCTGGTCGCCTGGTTCGGGCCTCGCGGCTTGGCGTCGGTGGTGTTCGCCCTGCTGGCGCTGGAAGAGCTGGGCAGCCGGGCCGCTGGTCAGGCCGTCGCCGTGATTACGATCACCGTGCTGCTCAGCGTCATCGCCCACGGTGCCACGGCCGACCCGCTGGCCACCCGCTACGCAAGGCTGCTCGCCGGTTCAGCAAACGGGCCCGCCGAGGCCCAGCTACCGAGCATGCCGGAACGCAGGCTCATCCGCCACGCGGCCAACGCACCACGCCGCGGTGGTGAGGAACCCGGCCGGACCGGGCGGGATTCGCCCGCGGGAGGGTAAGGAACCAGCCCCGCACCGGCCGCCATCGTGGACGGCGCCCCGCGCCGAAAGCAGGTCAGCCCTCCTCGGCGGTGGCCTCGTGCGGCGCACCGACCGGCTTGGACTCCGGTGAACCGCGCTGCCGGAGGTAGATCGAGAACAGCACGGCGGAGCAGACCGCGAGGAACTCCGACTGCCAGTTCTGCAGGGTGCGGT
>JAICUO010000504.1 GCA_025935815.1 Streptosporangiaceae bacterium | reverse complement strand
GACCCACGACCCCAGTTACGCCGAGAACCCGGGCGCCGATCATCCGGTCTACGGCCGGCCCGCGCTCAGTGAGCTGGTCGCCGCCGTCCGGGAGTCCCTGCAGGACGCGGCCACCGGAAACGGCCCCCCACCGGCGGGGTATGCGGCTCGCGTCGCCGCGAACGTGCTGGCCATCGTGGAGCGGGAACTGGCGCGGGGTGACGCCGACCAGCGTGCCTACGCCGCCCTGCTGGCCCGGCTGGGAGCCGCCGACGAGGCGGACCTGGCCGCGCAGATCCGCGCTGGCCACCGGGACCACCAGCTCACCGAGGTCGCCGGGCTGCTGCGCGGCATCGTCGCGGCCAGGCTGGCCGTGGCGCACCCGGGCTACGACACGCCGCCGCCAGGCGCGTAGAGACGTTGTGCCGGGGGCGCGGATGCGCATTCCGCCCGGATGAGTCATTGTTAGTTGATGACAAGCAAGTACCCGCGGCGGCCTCAGGTGGGGAGCACATCCGAGCATGACGGTTAAGTCCGAGGTGGCAGGCGCGCCCGCGGAGGCTGGCAAGTCGCTGGGGCCGCACTACAAGTGGATCGCGTTGTCGAACACGACGCTAGGCACGCTGATGGCGACGATCAACCAGTCGATCGTGCTGATCGCGCTGCCCCAGGTGTTCCACGGCATCGGGCTGAACCCGCTGAGCCCGGGCAACACCGGTTACCTGCTGTGGATGTTCATGGGGTTCCTGGTGGTCTCGGCGGTGCTGGTGGTGTCCTTCGGCCGGCTGGGCGACATGTTCGGCCGGGTGCGGATGTACACCCTGGGCTTCGCGGTCTTCAGCGTGGCCTCGATCTTCTTGACCATTAGCTGGATGCACGGCGCCCCCGGCGCGCTGTGGCTGATCATCTGGCGGGTGGTGCAGGGCATCGGCGGCGCGTTCCTGTGGGCCAACTCCGCCGCCATCGTCACCGACGCGTTCCCGGCCAACCAGCGCGGCACCGCGCTCAGCGTGAACTCGATCGCGGCCATCGCCGGGTCGTTCATCGGGCTCATCCTGGGCGGCGTGCTCGCCCCGGTCAACTGGCACCTGATCTTCCTGGTGTCGGCGCCGATCGGCGTGTTCGGCACCATCTGGGCGTACTTCATGCTGCACGACATCGGGGTGCGCAAGCACGCGCGGATGGACTGGTGGGGCAACGTGCTGTTCGCGGCCGGCCTGATCGCGATCCTGGTCGGCATCACCTATGGCTTGCAGCCGTACGGGGGCAGCGCGATGGGCTGGACCGATCCGTGGGTGCTCACCGCGCTGTTGGGCGGGCTGGCGCTGCTGGTGGTGTTCGCGTACGTCGAGACCAAGGTGGCCGAGCCGCTGTTCCGGATCTCGCTGTTCCGGCTCCGGACGTTCGCCGCCGGGAACATCGCGGGCCTGATGCTGGCCATGGGCCGCGGCGGCATGCAGTTCATGCTGATCATCTGGCTGCAGGGCATCTGGCTGCCGCTGCACGGCTACAGCTACGACCAGACCCCGCTGTGGGCGGGAATCTACCTGGTGCCGCTGACGGTCGGCTTCCTGCTGGCCGCGCCGCTGTCCGGGGTGCTGTCGGACAAGTTCGGTGCCAAGGCGTTCACGGTGGGCGGCGCGCTGCTGACGGGCGTCACCTTCCTGCTGCTGATATTCGTCCCGGTGGAATTCGCCTACTGGCAGTTCGCGGTCGTCATCGCGCTCAACGGCTTCGGCTCGGGCCTGTTCGTCTCGCCGAACTGGGCGGAGATGATGAACTCGGTCCCGCCGCATCAGCGCGGAGCCGCCAGCGGCATGATCGCCACCTTCCAGAACTCCGCGTTCGTGCTGTCGATCGGCGTCTTCTTCACGCTAATGGTGGCCGGCCTGTCCAGCGGGCTGCCGGCGAGCATGCTCAGCGGGCTGACCGCCCAGGGCATCCCGGCCGCGGCGGCGGCGCCGGTCTCGCACCTGCCCCCGATCGGCGTGCTGTTCGCGTCGTTCCTCGGCTACAACCCGATGCAGCAGCTGCTCGGCCCGCTGCTGGCGCACCTGCCCGCCTCCAACGCCGCGTACGTGGTCGGGCGGGAGTTCTTCCCGCACCTGATCACCGCGCCATTCCACGACGGCCTCGGCGTGGCGTTCGGGTTCGCCATCGCGGCGTGCGTGATCGCGGCGGCCGCCTCGGCGCTGACCGGCCGGCGCCCGGTGGCTGCCGCCGCGCCCGAGTCGCTGGGCTACGAACTGGCCGCCGTGGCCGGCGAGGGCAGCTTCGAGCCAAGCGGGCTGGTTGCCCGTGACCTCCCCGAGGAGGACGGCGAGCGGCCCGGCCAGCCCGGCTGAGACGGCCGCCGGCCTCGCCGCGGCGGGTGCCCGGCGCTCAGGGCTTACGGCCGACGGCGCACCAGAGGGAGGACGTGCCGGCTTCGCTCGCCCCCGGCTCCGGGCGCCACTCCTCGACTCGCACCAGCCCGGGCTCTACCAGGTCCAGGCCCTCGAAGAAGCGCGCCACCTCATCGCGGGTGCGTGAGGTGAACTGCTTGCGCATCATCGTGGCCTGCATTGCCCCTAGGCTTTCCTCGGTCTGGGCGCCGATGAGCTCCAGCCCCATGTAGGTCAGCGCGAGGTAACTGCCGGACGGCACGGCATCCATCAGCCGGGCCACGATCCCGTACGGGTCGTCGGCGTCCGGTATCCCGTGCAAGATCGCGATCAGCGTGATCGCCACCGGCTGGGTGAAGTCGAGCAGGTCGCCGGCCCTGGCGAGGATCGTGCCGGTGTCGCGCAGGTCCGCGTCGATGTACTCGGTGGCGCCCGCCCGGCTGCTGTTCAGCAGCGCGCGGGCATGGGCGAGCACGATGGGGTCGTAGTCCACGTACACCACGCGGGACTCCGGCGCGACCGCCTGGGCGACCTCGTGGGTGTTGCCCGCCGTCGGGATGCCGGTGCCGATGTCCAGGAACTGCCGGATCCCCGCCTCGGCGGCCAGGTAGCGGACGGTGCGCCCCAGGAACGCCCGGTTCGCCCGGGCCGTGAAGGCCATGTCCGGCCAGGCCTTGAGCGCCTCCGCGACGGCGGTCCGGTCCGCGGCGTAGTTGTCCTTGCCGCCGAGCAGGTAGTCATACATCCGGGCCTGGCTCGCCACGCTGGTGTCGAACGCCGGACGCTCGGCCTTGCTCGCCGTATCGCCGCCGCCGGCTGCTCGTGCCTCGTCGCTGGCCATCTTGATGCCCTTCCCGCCGCCCCCCGGACGGGGGCTGCCGGACGCATCCTAGCCCAGCGAATGGGCGCATCGGCGCGGCCGGGCGGGTCAAAACCGGGTGACGCGGCCGGGCTGACCGTGAGAGGGTCGCCGTATGGCGACTGATCGGGCGCGACCGGCGCAGACCGCGGGCGAGCGGGAGATGCTGGACGGCTGGCTGGAGCATCACCGGGGGATCTTGATCTGGAAGTGCGAGGGCCTGACCGCCGGGCAACTCCGCGAGCGCGCCGCCCCGCCGTCCGCCTTGTCCCTGCTGGGGCTGGTGCGGCACATGGCCGACGTGGAGCGCGGCTGGTTCCAGCAGATGTTCCTCGGCGAGGACGTGCCCGACCTCTACGACAGGTCGGCCGATGAGGACGCGGACTTCAACGGCGTTGACCAGGCTGACCCGGCGGAGGCGTTCAGTGCCTTCGAGCGCGAGTGCGCCGCCTCGCGGCAGGTGGTGGCGCAGGCGCCGAGCCTGGATGCCCTCAGCAAGCAGGTGTCGCCACGCACGGGCCGGCCTTTTTCGCTGCGGTGGATCGTCACCCACATGATCGAGGAGTACGCGCGCCACAACGGCCACGCCGACCTGCTGCGCGAGCGCGTCGACGGCAGCACCGGCTACTACTGACCAGCCGCTAGCCGGCGTCTAGCTCGGCGCGGCTCATTTCCACGCAGAACTCGTTGCCCTCGGGATCGGCCATGATCACCCAGCCGACGTCAGGCCGCCGGTCGCTGACGATGGCGGCGCCGAGCCGGATGAGCCTGGCGATCTCCTCGTCCTGCGTCCGGTCGCTGGGCATGATGTCCAGGTGTACCCGGTTCTTGACGGTCTTTCCCTCGGGAACCTTGGCGAAGTAGAGCCGCGGCCGGCTGTCGCCCACGGCGGACTCCGGATATCCCGGCTGGGGTTCCTCGATGACGGGCAGCCCGGTTACCTGCCCCCAGAATCTGGCTAGCGCCGGCGGATCGGCGCAGTCGAACGTGATGTTGTAGATGGTAGAACTCACGGCACTTCTCCACGTGGTAAGTGGCGCCTGCCGCCAGGTGTCAGCGCTTGGCGGAAGGCGCGGGAATCGGTTTCGGCATCACCGCACCTCCCTTCCGCTCTCGATGAGACACCGGGCACGATTCTGTCAGGCCAGGGCCGTAGCGGGAAGTGGTTATCTCTGAGCCCGGGACTGAGTGGGGTCACCCGAGGGCGACGTGCCCGTCAACTCCAACATCGACGACCCGGTGCTGGCGGCCGGATGCGGGCTCGTCGACCACGTCATGTGCCACCACGCGTGATGCTGGGCACGATCACCAAGGTGAGCGTGCAACTGAACCACACCATCGTTTCCTGCCGTGACCAGCAGCGGTCGGCGGCGTTCCTGACCGGGATCCTTGGCCTGCCGCCGGCCACCCGGTTCGCGCACTTCCTGGTCGTCGAGGCCGACAACGGCGTCTCCCTGGACTTCGCCGAGACCGCCCAGGCGATAACGCCCCAGCACTACGCCTTCCTCGTCGGCGAGGATGAATTCGACGCGGCCTTCGGCCGCATCCAGGGCCAGGGCCTGCCGTACTGGGCAGACCCTGGCCGGCGCCAGCCAGGGGTGATCAACCGCCGGGACAGCGGCCGGGGCCTGTACTTCGAAGACCCCGACGGCCACCTCCTGGAGATCATCACCCGGCCCTACGGCGGCTGATCAGGGCGAGGCCGCCCCGCAGCGAGGGCCGCGGGCTTGCGCCGGGGGCGGCTCGGCGGCCAGCGGCACCGTCAGCTGAGCCTGCAGGTGGGCGCGCAGGATGCCCGCCATGTCGGGCCGGGAGTGGCTGAGCAGCCACTGGATCTGCAGGCCGTCCATGAGCGCGACGAACTGGCGCGCGGCCGCGGCGGCCTCGATGCCCGGCTGGAGGACCCCGTCCGCCCGCGCCTGCTCGTACGCCCGCTCGATGGTGCCCACCGTCGCCTGGTAGCGCCGCGCGAAGTAGGCGTGCGCGGGGTGCCCGGCGGCGGTCGCCTCGGCGGACAGCACGGTGAACAACTCGACGATGCCCGGCCGGGTGGCGTTGAGCGCCGCGAGGCCGACCAGTCCGCGCAGCATGGCCAGGCCGGCGCGCCCGCTCAGCAACTCCGCGTCGACCTCGTCGCGGTGTTCCAGGACGGCCAGCAGCAGCGCCTCCTTCGTGGGGAAGTGGTGCAGCAGGCCGGGGTGGGACAGGCCGCACCGGGTCGCGATCTCGCGCAGCGACGCGCCCCGGTAGCCGGCCTCGCCGAACAGCGCCATGGCCTGGTCAAGGATCTCCCGCCGCCGGGCGCGGCCCTTGGCGTAGCCGCGCGGGGCCTGCGCCGTGATGTTCTGGGTCTCGCCGTGCACACGTCAAAACCTACCACTCGGTCGGTATTGACGGTACGATAGCCGGGCAGGGCAGGAGCCCCCGACCAGGAGCCTTTCATGACACACCGTCCCGGCGAAGGCGCGCTGGTGACCCAGGCCCGGCGGCGGCCGGCCGAGTTGCGCCGCGCCCGCGTGGCGACGGGCGTGGTGTTCGCGGTGCACGGCGCGGTCCAGGGCACCTTCGCGGCGCGGATCCCGTGGGTGGCCCAGCACGTGGGGACGGGGATCGGCGGGCTCAGCATCGCGCTGCTGATGCCGGGCACCGGCGCGATGCTGGCCATGCCGCTCTCCGGGCGCCTGGTGCACCGCTATGACCTGCGTTCCCTG
>JAICUO010000007.1 GCA_025935815.1 Streptosporangiaceae bacterium | reverse complement strand
TGGCGTAGAAGTCGATGGCCGCCTGGACGTCATCGACCATGTAGCGGACACTGACCATCTGCTCTGGGCTGCTCATCGCTCCTCCTGGGTAGTTGCGCGGGCGGGTGCCGCGCCGATCGCCGCGAGCAGGAACCCGATCCGTGTTTGCAGTTCTGCGGCCATCCGCTGGAACGCCGGGTAGCTGTCGTGCGCGGGGCCGGCGGCGGCGGGGTCGGGAATGCTCCAGTGCACGTGCCTGGCGGGGCCAGGGAACTGCGGGCATATCTCGCGCACGCGGTCGCACAAGGTGATGACGTAATCGAAGGGGTGGCCCTCGAAGGCGCTCAGGTGCCGTGGCGGCCGGCCGGCCAGCTCGATCCCGTGCTCCCGCAGCACCCGCACCGCGTTCGCGTGCAGCGGCCTGGGGCGGCTGCCCGCGCTGGCCGCCTCGACCTGGGGTGCCTGCTGCCGCGCCAGTGCCTCGGCGGCCGGCGAGCGGGCGCTGTTGCCGGTGCACAGGAACAGCACCCGGCACGGACGCCCCGGCGGCGCGGGCGGGGCCAGGGCGAGCCGCAAGCCCGGGTGCAGCGCCAGCCCCGCTGCCGCCAGCGCAGCGGCGCAGCTGCCCAGGTCCAGGTGGTAGTAGGCGTCCCGCGCGTCGAACGTGCTGCGCCGCGCGCCCACAAGGCCGGCCGTCTTCAGCCTGCGCAGGTGGTAGGAGAGGAGGTTCTGCGGCTGGTCCAGCAGCGACGCCAGCTCGCGCACCCGCCGGTCACTGCGCGCCAGCTCGCCCATCAGCCGCCAGCGCAGCGGGTGCCCAGCCAGCCGCACGAACGACGGCGGGGCGGACGCAGCCAACGACTCCACACCAGCAAAATACATCAAACCACTTTGATGGACCATACCGGGGCCGCTCGGGCGCAAACCCGCGCGCCGTCGTGCCCCAGCGGCCCCCTACATGGCCGACGGGGCCAGGCATCGGATGACAATCCACACTGCGCAGTCGCGTGCGAGGGGGATCCACGGCGACTTAACGGTGAACTTGCGATGACTACGGAGGTATGGCAGTAAATCAGATATTGCGGTGATTGGCGCGTAAGGCATAGGAAGGGGGTGGCCGGGCTGGCCGGCCGAGTTCACGCGCTGGAGGGTGGCATGTTCCTCACGACCAGACGGGCGAAGGCGGCCGCGATCGCGGCGGCCGCCGCGGTGACCGCGGCACTGACAGTCGGGCTGTCCGCTGCGGCCAGCCCACCGAAAGCGGGCGGCGGGGGCGGCGGGCACGCGCGGCTGGACCGCGCGTTCGTCATCGTGCTGGAGAACCACTCCGAGCACAGCGTGATCGGTGACCCCAACGCGCCGTACATCACCTCGCTGGCCCGGCGGTACGGGCAGGCCACGAGCTACTTCGGCGTCACCCACCCGAGCGAGCCGAACTACGTCGCGATGATCAGCGGGTCCAACTGGTTCACCAACAACGACAACCCCGCGAACCGGTTCGACCACACCAACCTCGTCGATGAGCTGGACGCGGCGCGCATCAGCTGGGGCGCCTACATGGAGGCGCTGCCCGCCGGTGACCCGCTGGCCGACTTCTGGCCCTCGGCCAGCCAGCCGCTGTACGCCTCCAAGCACAACCCGTTCGCGCTGTTCACCGACATCCGCAGCGACCCGGCCCGGGTCGCGGGCATCAAGCCCTACACGAGCCTGGCCGCGGACCTCAACAGCCGGCACGCCCCGCGGTTCGTGTTCATCACCCCCGACCAGTGCAACGACATGCACGGCGGGGTCAGCGCGGCGGTCGCCGGGCACCCGGAGACCCCCTGCCCGTTCAACAGCGCCAACGACGACCCCAACGACGTCCGGCTGAAGAATAACGCCGACGCCTTCGTCCGCGGCGCGGTGACCACGATCACCGCCAGCCGGGCGTGGACGCCGCACAGCGCGATCTTCATCGTGGCCGACGAGGGCGACTTCACCGGCAACGCGGTCAACGGCGGCTGGGACTCCCCGGCCGGCTGCTGCGACTCCCCCGTCCTGCCCGCCGGCGACCCCGACATCAGCGCGAGCTGGCCCGGCGGCCTGTACGGCGGGGCGCTAGTCCCCGCGGTCGTGATCGATCCCAGCGGGCCGCGGCACTTCACCAGCGCGGCCGCCTACAACCACTACTCGCTGCTGCGCACCATCGAGGACGCGTGGGGCCTGCCCGAGCTCGCCTTCACCAGCGACCACGCCCAGGTCACCACGATGAACGAGTTCCTCACCCGCTAGCAGCCCGGCCCGGGGCCAGGTGGCCAGGCCGCTCTTCCCGGCCTGGTCACCGATGACCGGGAGCAGGGACAAGAACGCGACGGCAGCTCCGATGGACGCTCCGACGGGTGCCCGCCGAGCGGGGGCTGGTACTGGCGGTACCGGTTCTTGTCCCACGCCCGGGCCTGCGGGCGGACGTCCACGTGTCCAGGCCTGCCTCGACCGGCTTGAGCCCTTGGATGCGCTCGGCCTGCTCGGACCTGTAGCCGACGACCCGTCATCATTCCGCTTCGCGCACGACCTCGTTCGCGAGTCCATCACCAGCGTCACACCGCCGCAGCAGGCGACCCGGCTGCACTTGCGCATCGCGGAAGCGATCGATCTCAGCGGCATGGCGGACGAGTCCGCCGCCGAGCGCCTCGCTTACCACCTGTGGGCGTCGGGCCCGCTCGCGGACCCGGCCCGGACCGCGGGCGCGCTGATACGCGCAGGCCGCCGCGCGGCTACCAAGTCCGCCTTCGAGTCGGCTGAGCGACAGCTGCGGTCGGCCATACACATCGCCCGGGCGGCCGGCCTGGCCGAGCTGGAACTGTCGGCAGTGTCACTGCTGACGACCGTCTTCACCAGGCAGGATCTTCGCACCTTGGCTTATGAGATGCTCGAGCGGGCCGAAGACCTCGCGCGTGAGCTGGGCCGGGAGAGGGAGGCGGCTGACTTTCTCTACTCGCGCTACACCGGCGCTCAGAGTTCTGTCCTGACGGAGCGCGGTCCCCTGGCACGTCGGCTGCTCGACCAAGGTGAGCTCTCGTCCGATCCGGTCGTGCTCGCCTACGGTCGGCAGGCCTGGGGCCAGTATCAGTGGGAAATCGGCAACGTCGGCGAGGCATTGCGGCATCTGGATGACAACTGGACCGTTCTCGGCGAGCTGTCCCGGCACGACGAGAATCCGGCCCGCCAGGACATGCGGCAGCTCTGGGCCGGGATACAGGGCGTGGTGACCACGATGCACGATGACGTCTCCGCCGCTCGCAGCCTGTTTGACCGCATGGAAGCCGACGCGGGCGATGACCGGTACTTGCTCGCGGTCTGGGCTCACTTCAGCGCCATGGCCGCGGCCATGGCGGGTGATCCGGCCTGGAGCCGGCGCGCGACGGATCGATGGATCGCCGCAGACCCCCGCTATTTTTTCAAGAATGTCTATCCGTACCTGCGCGTGACCCGGTGCTGGACGCGAGCCCTGTCCGGCGACGACCCGGCGGCCGCCGGGGCCGAGGCGGAGGCGATCATAGGCGCAGAACTGCTGGACCCGCCGCGGTTCGGTATCGCTTTCCACTACGGCCTCGTGGCTGACATGCTTCTCGTGGCCGGCTTGCCGGCCCAGGCCGCCGTCGTCCTCGACCGGGCTGACGGGATGCTCGACGCCCACGGCCAGCGCTATGCCGAGGGCCTTGTGCTCCTCTTGCGGGCACGAGTGCTCCACGCCCGCAGTGAGCCCGTCGCCGTCGTTCGGGCCGCAGCCGAAAAAGCGCGCGTGCTTTCGGCCGAGCGCGGAGTCCACCTGTTCGCCCGTCGCGCCGAGGAATTCCTCAGCACGCTCGCGGGGGAGGGCGGGGAGGCAATGAGCTAGCGCCTTCCATTGCGACATCTCCGAGCAGTCCATTGAGGCGCTCACTGCGAGCTTCGCGTCCAGGAAGGGCTTGGATGCTAGGTGGAAGGTGTCGCGGATAAGGTGCATCTTATGCCGATATCGGCATAAGATGCACCTTCCGCCTAATGCGGTGCCGCTTGTCGGTGACGTCCGTTTTTGTGGGTCCACATATATCCTGCCGACTTGCTACCTCGTATTAGCCCTGCGGCGTGACCGTGAATACCAGCGGACCGCCGGGCACGGGCGGCGAATTCGGGTAACCGTAGGACGATGTCAGCCCACCCGCGTCGGTGAGCTGGAACGCCACCGTGTAGGTGCCAGGCGGCAGGCCAACCGGAAGCGGGATCGAGGTGGTGACTGGCCCGGTTAGCGTGGCAATCACGCCACCGAATCCGCCGCCGACGATCTGGCCCGAGCTGTTGAAGACGGTGGTACTGATGTCGTTCACCGGTGCGATCGCGTCGTTCACATCAACGGTCAGGTCCTCAAACCCAGTCGAGTTCGGGTTTGTCGGCTGCGACGCAGGGGACACCTGGGCGCCAGTAGCCACGGGCGGAGTCGTGTCGGGCACCCTGGTCAGATTTATCCCTAGATCGGGAAGGCCGTACTCAGGCCCGTAGACCGATACGTCGCCCGCCCCGTCGAGCACGGCGATGCCAGTCACCGAGCAGCTATCCGCGAACGAAAACATGGAAATGTCAACCGAGTAGGAACCATCAGGATTCTGCGTCGGAGACGCGGAGCGCTGCCTGCACGGGCCAGCCGCGGAGTCAACGTAGATCGCTGAGACCCCGCCGACGGCTCCGGTCACGTTCATCGAGACCCGTACGATCGCATCGTTGACCCAGTTGTCGACTTGCGTCGGATTGGCCGAGAACGCGCTTGCCCGGATCGAGGAGTCGCTCGTGACCGTAATGGGCAGCACATGCAGGTTGGCGTACGTCACGTGGTTACCCGCGTTGTCCCACAGCGCGAGTTTCGACACGGTCCAGGTTCCCGCCGGGATCCCGGCGGGAATGGTCACCGATGGCTGGCACCCGGCGCTGGTGTCGTCGAAGACGATCCCGGCTCCGCACATGCCGAAGCCGTTGGCCACCGAGAAGACTTCCTGGAAGCTCGACGCGAGTATCTTGCCGCCCGGCCCGGCTAGCGTGATCACTCCCTTCCAGAATCCGGACTGGGCGTCGTCGGCGTTGAAGAAGTACGAAGAGGATCCGCCGCCGCCGCCGTCGAAAATAAATGGCCGGGACGGGTCGATCACGGGCGAGAAGCCGAGCGAGTCATACGTAGGCGCAGTCGAGTCGACGAGCTCGGTTGCTGTCAGCACACCAGAATAGCGATTCAAGTCGTTCCCGGCAATATTCAGCCGCTGGCCCTGGTCATCCCTGGTGATCACCTGGATCACGGTCCACTGAGCCGTCGATGAAAACGAATACTGCGGAACCGTGAAGGAGTACGAGTACCTCGAATTCTGCGCGGTGCCCGACGGGGTAAGCCCTGTAATGCCGCCCGTCAGGCTGAACGGGATGTCCAGTACCTGCCCGACGAACGTACCAGCTTGGGGTCCGGCGAGCCTGACCTTCACATCGCCCGATATCGCTGTGGCTGCAGTGTTTGAGTCCCTGACGGTCCAGTCCAGGTTGACGACGGCATTGCCACCTGATGCATCGACCCGACTCTGAGTCCAGCGCAGACTGGTCAAGGCGAGCTTGCCGCTGTCAGCGCGCGCCGGCGACGCGGTGGTAAGAAGTGTCCCCGCGCTGGTCACCGCGACAAGTGCGCAGGCCGCGCCTGCCGTAGCAGTGAATAGTCTCCGGATGAATTGCAAGGGTGTTCCTTCGGATTAGGCTTGGTTCTCGTGACATGGCTTATCTCATGTCCCTGGCATCCGCCAAGCTTCCCGGCTCGCACGGTCGGGGTTACGTCATTCGATCATGTTTGCTGGCGGTCTTCTGTGACTGCGGCTTAAGCCTGTGCGCCCGGTTCTGCCCCGGGTAAGCCCCTGCATGCTGAGGCCATACTGCACCTGCCTGCCAGTAGGCTAAACAGGCATGCACGTACTAGTCTAGGAAATATCACCGGCAATTTCACGGAAGACTTACCGCACTATCTCCCCGCTCCTGGAGTTCGGCGAGGAGGGCGCGGAGCTTCTTCGCGTTGTCGAACAGGGGCTGGTACTCGTCGAGTTCGACGGGTGACAGCGTGGTTCCCAGGGCCAGGACCAGGGCCGGTCCGCGCTCACGTCCTGGACGGCTCGATTATTCGGTCGCCGTAGCGGTCTGGTCGCGGTAGAACCATGAGGTGACCGAACGACGACTGCCCGGCGGGCGCAGTTTCGGGGCCGTGCGCGTCGGCGACGAAGTCCGCCGCCCCGCGCAGCCCTGGACGGTGACCGTGCATTCGGTGCTCCGGCATCTGGAAGACGTCGGCTTCGACGGCGCTCCGCGAGCCCGCGGCTTCGATGACCAGGGCCGCGAACGCCTGACGTTCCTGCCCGGCCAGACTTTGGGCGAGACCCGGCCGTGGCCGGGTTGGCTGCGCTCCGACGACGCGCTCCGGCAGGTCGGTGTGTGGCTTCGGAGGCTGCACGACGCGACCGCGACGTTCCGGCCGGCCGCAGACGCCGCCTGGTTCACCGGCCGGCCGTGGCAGCCGGGACTCCTGATCGCTCATCTGGATGCGTCGCCGTGGAACGCGGTATGGGCCGACGCCACCCTGGTCGGCTTCGTCGACTGGGACACCGCCAGCCCGTCCCGGCGCGAGGATGACCTGGCGTTCTCGGCGCTTACCTGGGTGCCGCTGCTGACGGCGGAGATCGCCGGGCAAGCCGGATTCGGTGACGCAGCCGACCGGCGTCGGCGATTGCATCTGTTCCTAGACGCGTACGGATACACCGGCGACCGAACCGCGATCCGAGACGCGATCATCGGGCGTGTCGAGCGCAACGTCGCCATGATCCGCCGGCTCGCCGACGGCGGTGAGCCGACCTTCCAGCGCATGCTGCCGTGGGCAGCGGACCTCGAACAGTCCGGCAACGAGGTAGCCGGGCAGCCGGACGAGTTCTGGCAGGAACCGGGCTGCTGACGGATTGGAACAGCCGAGCGCGTGCCACCGGGCCTCACCGGGCGCATCGCGTGACTCCGCGCCACTGGTAGCGGCCACGGCATGTAATCTGCGAGACACTGTAGTGCTGCCGTCCATCATTGAAGTCGCCCTACTGTTCTGATCGCTGCCTACGATCACGTCATCGCGTACGGCTGCTGCCTCGGTTGCGGGAGCGCAGCCCGGCGCGTCACAGGTGGCGGAGGGCGCGGATGGCGTCGGCGAAGTCGGCCGGGTCTTCCTGGGGCACGTTGTGGCCGGTGGCCGTCTGCCGGTATCCAGCGAGGTTCGGAAAGTGGCGCGCATGCTCGGCGGGCGGCCGGGGCACATCGAGCGGGTCTTCGGTGGCATCGATCACGATCGCGGGGACGATGATCGGCGGTTGCGCGGCGATCCGCCGCTCATCCTGCTTGTAGGCGGGATCGCCGGCCGCGAGCCCGTACCGGTGCCGGTAGGAGTGGATGACCGTGTCGACGAAGTCGGAGGCCTCGAATGAGGCGGCCGTCGCCTCGAACGTCGCATCGGAGAACGACCACCGCGGTGACCATTCATTCCACAGCTGCCGGGTTAGCTCGCGCCGATATCGGGCGAGCCCGGCGCGTCCGCGCTCGCTGTGGAAATACCACTGGTACCAGTTCCGGGCCTCCTCAGCCGGAGGCTCCGGAGTCGTCGCCATCGCGGCGATGTCATGCACGTTGTAGCCGCCGACTGTGACGAGCCCCGAGACGAGCCGCGGCCAGAGCATCGCCGCCACGCAAGCGGCCCGCCCACCCCAGTCGAAGCCCGCCACGACCGGCCTGGCCAGGCCGAGTCCCTCGATCAACTCGCGCAGATCGCCCGCGAGGGCGGCCTGCTGACCAGAGCGCATGACCGTCGCGTCCCGGTACCGGCTGGGACCGTAGCCACGAAGGTACGGCACGATCACATGCGCGCCATCGCCCGCGATCAGGTCGGCGACCTCATCGAAACAGCGCGGGTCATACGGGAAACCGTGCAGGAGCACGACCGGCCACCCCGCCGGATCGCCCCGCCGCTCGTAGCAGATCTCCACCCTGCTGCCGATGATCGAGCCATGTTCCGCCGCCACGTCTGGCATCGTACGGGCAGCGGGCAACTGCCGCTTGCGAGAGCCGGTCGACCCGCTTGAACCACCACGGCCCTGACCTGTGGAAAAACCTGCATCTGAGTCTCGCGAAGTCCTACCCACCGTAAATCAGCAGGTCAGGCGATGATCACGGAGTGTTGGAGGGACTCCGTTGCGGCCGTCATAAATGTGGCCGCGGTCACGGCGGCGGTCTCCTACGAGCACGCTGGACACTCCCAGGGTAGAAGGTTGCGCCCGAATCGGCGGCGGCCTCGCTGCAGGCCCGGGCTGCGGAAGAGCTCGCTGGCTACATAACAGCGGGGATGGTGCCGTCGACCCGCGCCTTTTTCCTCTCTATCGTGCTCGCACGCTACATACATTTACCGCAGGCGAATAGACTAGATCTGAAAAGATGCGTGAGCTATCTCCGTGAGTTCATGAGCCACCCATCGTCGGGAAGCCGCGGACTCACCGGCTTTCGCGAGCAAGCCGCAAACTCTGGGCTATGGTGCTTGGCTTCGCAACCAGAGAAGGCCATCACGAGTTGAGCCGGAGCGAATTAGAGGATTGACCCGTTGTAGTTCCAATGGCGAGAACCGCGAACCGGCGATTTTCTGGTGGCGAGCACGTTAGCAATTACGATCGGCTTGTGGTGGCGCGGATGCGGCTTGGAGGCCCGCGGGACATCCAGGTACTGGCTGACCTCGTCCTTCCCTCGCGGCAGGTGATCCTGACGGTGATCGTGTGGTAACAACTCGCGATCTCCGCCGAAAAAGATGTTACATCCGGTCGACCGCAGGGGTTGCTTCCGGAGGCGATTGTTTGCTGGCTTCGCGGCCGCCTTCGAGAACATCACGCTAGCTATCTGAACTAGCCGGAATCACTCACGTTCCGGTGCCCGAAGACGGCGCAAAGCAACACCCCGTAACGCTCATAACGCAACGCGGTCAGGAAACTACCTTATGGATCTTGCCAGTTCAGTAAGGCGCACTAGAAAATGTCCACAGCTTCACCTCGGACGAACGGAGGTGGCAGCCTCACGCTGTCCAACCGGTCAGCGCGGCTCGTTCCGGCTGCCGCGATGGCAGCGAAAGGAGCATTAATCGACATGCGGAGATCCCGCCTTGCGACGGCCATCGCCGCCGTTACTGTCGGCGCCGTGGCGCTCGCGATCACCTCTGGCTCGCCATCTTCGGCGGCCCAGGCGCAGACACTCAACCACTGGGTCCACCTGGCTCCGGACGACTCGTTCGTCCCCGCCGACCAGGCAGACGCGCCGATCGCGTGCCAGCGCCCGGCGCCCGACAACCGGGTGTCGACCCAGCTGCACTGCATGACCCCGGCGCAGATGCGCGCCGCCTATGGCATCACCGATCAGTACCAGGGTGCGGGCCAGACCATCGTGCTCGTCGACTCGTTCGGCAGCCCCACCGCCGCCGAGGACCTGAATTTCTTTGCGCAGACCTTCGGCATGCCGAAGCCGGACTTCGAGCAGGTGTTCGTCGGTGGCAAGCCCGGGTATCTCGACGGCCAGGGCAAGGCCACCGGCCAGGGATCGGGCCAGAACGGGCCCAGTTCGGCTGAGGGCTGGGCGACCGAGGCGAACCTCGACGTGCAGTGGGCATATGCCATGGCCCCCAGGGCGCACATCGTCCTGCTCGCCACGAACACCGCCGAAACGCAGGGCGTGCCGGGCTTGCCCGCAGCGATGCAGGCCATCGACTCGGCGATCGACACATACCCGGCCGGCACCGTCTTCTCGATGTCGTTCGGCACGGATGAGTCGGCGTTCGCCGGCGCCGCGGCACAGCAGTTCGCCAAGTTCGATCAGACATTCAAAAAGGGCCTGGCCAAGGGCGACACGTTCCTGTCGTCGTCCGGCGACAACGGCTCGGTGGGAGTGATCCGCGCGCACCGGGCGTCGGCGACTTCCGACGTGCCGCAGGTGAGCTACCCCAACGTCTCGCCGTACGTCACCTCGGTCGGCGGAACTCAGCGCCAGTACAACTGGACGTGGCACCCGACCGGTCCCGACGTGCCGATCGCGGCGGACGGCTCTCGCACGCCGGCATGGTGGGCATGGGATCAGGGCGGCAACTCTGAGGCTGTCGGCAACGAGCCCGGGTTCGCTCTGGTGACCGGTGGCGGCACGTCGAGCGTCTACTCGCGGCCGGGCTACCAGGACGGTGTGGCCTCCGTGGTCGGGAACCACCGCGGGGTTCCGGACCTGTCGTGGAACATGGCCATCAACGGCGGTTCGCTGGTGTACCACTCGTATTTCCCGGCGATAGACGGCCCGCCCGGTTGGTTCTTGGTGGGCGGCACGTCCGCGTCCTCGCCGCAGGTGGCGGGGGTCGTCGCGCTAGCGAACCAGGCACGGGCCGCCGCGCACAAGGCGCCGATCGGCGATCTGAACCAGGCCATTTACTCGCAAGGCTTCAATAAGAGTGCCGCGTTCAACGACATCGTGACGCAGACCTACGGTGACGGCTCGGTGCCGTCAGCGCACCTGCAGTCGAATCAGGTCTGGGACATAACGCCCGGCGCGCCGCTCACGCTGAACTCGGTGACCGGCCACGCGACCACGGTCGGATACGACCTGACCACGGGTTGGGGCTCGCCGAAGGGCATGGGCTTCGTCGACGCCCTGGCTGCCCTCCCGTAAACCGCCTGCAACACGCGCAGCGCCGGTGGCCACCACGGTCACCGGCGCTGGCGAGCATGGCACTTTAAAAACGCGCTGCCCCGTGGTGCCTGTCCTTCGTTGGGGGCTGCGCCGCCCGCCTGCCGTTGTGATCGACGGCGGCGCACTCCAGGACCTTTCGGTCCGCCTGTGTGCTGGCTGATGCCGTTTCGCGATCATGATTGGGGATTGCGACCTAAGCCGCTTATGGGAAGATTGGCCTCCGGCTGTACCCGTCCGGCCTGCACTCGCTCGTGGCCAGCTACGGCGGCAGCGGGAACTTCCTCGTGGCCACCTCACCGCACGTGACCCTCAAGATCACGAAGTAGCGATGTCAGCGTCCCCGCGTGGTGCTTCCCGCTGCCCGGGATCCCGACCGTGATCGTCGCGCCGGCCGCGCAGGCGAAGACGGGCGCGATCAGTCCGGACGGCGAATGCGAGTGGCTCGTCGCCAGCGGCGTCCTCTGGTTACGGGGCCAGCCAGTATGAGGAGTCGCTGAGGCTGAACAGGCTATGGTCGCGGACGTAGAGCGTGAGGTACAGCTGGGCGGCCAGCTGGGCCGTGTGCTCTTCGCGGCCGACGTACACGTACTGGGCGTTGGTGTCGTAGGTGTGCCCGTCGGCGTGCAGGTGCTGCATGGCCAGCTGCGCGTTGGCGTGCAGGTCCGCGTAGGAGGCGCTGGTGGCGGTGCCGGCCCCGAAGGCGGCGGTCTGGGCGTCGGCCAGCGCGTACGGGAGCTGCTGGCCGGTGCCCCAGTCGCAGCCTTGCGGGTAGTAGATCTTGGCGGAGTTGGGCGTGTAGACCGTGCCGCCGGGGGTGAGGTTAGGGGGCGCGGCGTAGTTGACCGTGGTGTAGGCCGCGTAGACCGGTGCGACCAGCGTGGTGACCGCCTGCGGCGCGGGCTGGCCGGCCAGGGCGGACATCAGGATGTCCTGCATGTTCTGGTAGATGAGCGTCTGGTAGTCCGGCGCGTAGCGGTTGTGGTTGTACAGGTCGCCGGTGCTCAGCACGTTCGATCCGGCACCGTTGATCCACGATGCGACCGACGCGCCGTTGACGACGGTGGGGTTCGTGTCGTCGGCCGGCCGCGACCATGCCACGAGGGCGTCCCTGACCACGGTGTTCTGCCAGAGCGGGACGTGCGCGTCGCCGGGCATCATCAGCGCGGCGAGCTGATCGGGCAGCGGGGTCCAGCTGTCCCCGTCAGCCCCGGTGTCGCCGGGGTGAAGGATGGTTCCGGCCTGGCTGGCGTACATCGGCAGCGGCTGGTCCATGCCCCACTCGGCTTCGAAGTAGACCATCTTGGCGACCTGGGACTGGACTTGCGGGGTCAGCCGCGACCACAGCATCCAGGCTGCCCCGCCGAGGTAGGCGGTGTCCAGCTCGCTTTCTGTGGTCGCGCCCCAGCCGCCGGACTTGTTGACGAGGTGGCCGGCGACGACCTTGCTGATGAGCTCGATCGTGCGGCTGGTCGCCGTCGCGGTCGGGATGCCGGTGCCGGCCGGGGCCGCCGCGGGGTTGTAGGCACCGGTCGCGAGGGAGGTCGCCAGGCTGAAGGCCTCCATGCACAGCCGGCGCACCGAGTCGGTCGTGGAGACGGTGGCCGCGCTGAACATCAGCGGTGCGACCTGGTCGCCGAGCATCGCCTCGCTCTTCATCGGGGCGCCGATCAGGCTCGGGTAGATGGTGTTCCACCAGGTGGTCATGGCGTAACGGTTGGCGTTGGTCAAGATGGCGGCCGCGCGCTGGCCGTCGGGGGTTGTCAGCGAGCCGGCGCTGAGCGCGGAGGCCAGCGGCGGGGCGGGTGCCAGCACCGGCGCGGCGATCCAGCCCTGCACGTCGAGCACCACGTTCTGGCTGCCGCTGTCGTTGTAGACGGTGACGGCGCCCGCCGGCCCCACCGGCACGATGGCGGTATTGGAGACGGTGGTGCCCTTCGCCAGGTTCACCACCGAGCTCGCCGGCTTCGGGTACCCCGTCGCGTAGGCCGTGAGGTAGGTGTTCGCGGTCGGCGCGACCCCGGTCACGTGGATGACCACGGCCCCGACACCAGTGGATGGCACGCCGCCGACGCCGAGCACGCGCACGCTGGCCGTTCCGTGGCCGCCCAGCGGTGCCCGGTGGCCGCCCAGCGTGGTGCGGGTGTCCAGGACCCGGGTGACCGGACTCGGGTGCGCCCCAGCGTCGGACGTCACATCCCCGCCGGAGACCCACCCGGCCACGTCCACCAGGACGTTGGCGCCGGATGAATGATTGGCGACGGTTATGGTGCCGGCCGCGCTGACCCGCAGTAGCGTGAGGTTCGCGGTCGCTATGCCGCCCAGGAAGTTGACGGTGGAAGACAGCGGCTGCGCCGTGCCCGCCGGGTAGGCCGTCAGGTATCCGGCGGCGTTTCCGACCGGAACGGCGACGAGGTCGGCGTACACCGCCGACACGCCCGCGGGGATACCACCCGACCCCGTGACCTGCAGCGTCAGGGACTGTCCGTTCCCGAGCGGCGCCTGGTGCCCGCCGGTGGCGGTCCGGGTGTCCAGGATCCGGGTCGGCGTCGTCGTGGTGACCTGGCCGTTGGCCGCGGCCGTGTCGGCCCCGACCCAGCCCTCGACGTCGACGATCACGTCGGCCTGCCCGGTGGAGTTGAAGATGCTGACCGTGCCGTCCGCGCCGACCTGCACCAGGGCCTGGTTGGCGACCGCCGTCCCGCCCCGGTAGTTCAGGGTCGACGCCACCGGCCGGCTGACCCCCGTCGGGAAGAGCGTGAGGTAGCCGGTGCGCGCGGTCACGTCCACGGCGGTCACGTTGAGCAGCACCGCGGAAACGCCGGCGCCGGGCACGCCGCCCCCGCCCAGTACCGCCAGCTTCATGGTCGAGCCCGACCCGAGCTTCGCCTTGTGGCCGCCGGTAGTCGTGCGGGTGTCGAGGATCCGCCACGGCAGCACCGCGTTCAGCATCCCGCTGGCCTGCGTCCCCGCCGCCGCGACCACTTTCGGCCCGGCCAGCGCGGGCGCCCGGGTGCTAGCCACGGCGACCACGCCCGCGCCGACCATCAGGGCCAGTACCGCGGCCAGCCCTCGCCTGCCGCCCAGCCTGTGCAACGCCATGCCGTCGCGAAACGGCGAGATCCCGAGCACCCGCGTTACTCCTAAAGTCTGCACGACAGGACCACTACCGCCGTCACGAAGCCTACGACGTCCCGCGGAGCGCCCTTGGGCCTACGTAGGGTATTCCAGGTGATTAGGAACGAGTCGTGAATCAGAGCAGATTCTTTAGGAAATCTCAGCTTACGGAGGACTGTTGCGGCCGGTATGGCCCGGATGGCCGGCGGAGGCCCAGGCGGAGGCCTGGCCGGGTCCGCGGAACGCCCCTCGCGGTCGGCGGGCGCGTGGCGTTGTGGGCTGGTGGGCTCGGCGAGGACGGGGACTGTGGCGGGAGGGCCGGCGAGTTTGGGGAGGCGCCTTAGCCGAGGGAGTGGCGTGCGGAAATCGTGAAGGATGTGCTCATCCGCCAGCGGCTTGCTGAGCTGGACACTCAGGGAATTTGGAAATATCCACTTCCCGAGATGACTGCTAGTGAAGACGAAATTGCGGCGACGGAACTAAAGCTAGGGTATCGGCTAGACCAGGGCTATCGCCAATTTCTTCGCCACGCGAACGGATGGAAGTCCTTCTATCAGGATATGGACATACTTGGGACTATGGGACTGATGGGCGGCGCTGTGATGGATGCCGCCATGGTCCAGCTAGCTGCGATTGACCCCGGCTCCTTCGCCGATAACGTCGGTGTTGAGGCCACCGGCGTACTTGCTCGGCTTGCCCTGGTCAAACGCGCCAGAGGCAGTTTTCTGGGTTGCCGCGCGGGTCTTGCCGGACCTCCGTTGCCATGCCCGCACACAGCACCCAGCCAAACCGCTTGACGCCAGCCGCGAACCCCGGACTACCCGGCATCGCGCCTAGCTGGCCCTTGGCTGCTCTCGTTCCAGGCCCGCTTCAGCCCGGTTTCAGCGCCGGATGTTGTGATCCCGTACGCAGGTGTGGCGTAACAGGGACGAGAGGGGTGGGCGTGTTGACTGCGAGGCTGCGGCGCCTGGGAAGGCCGGCGCTGGCGGTGGCGCTGGCCGCGGCGGGCGTGACGTTCATGTCGGCGGGCAGGCCGGCGCACGCGGATGTGACGACGGCGGTGCCCACGGCGAGTGGCGCGAGCATCGCCGTCCTGGGCGGGGACTTCACCGGCGACGGCAAGGCTGATATCGCGGTGACGGGGTCACAGTATTTCCAGTCGCTGCCGATGGCGGCGTCGGCCGGTGACGGGTCGTTTAGCACAACGAACGCCACCGGGCTGGGGACCTTCCCGCACCGGGCGTCGACGCCGGGCGCGCGGGAGATCACCGGCGACTTCAACGGCGACGGCCGGACCGACATCGCGCTGCTGACCCCGGTCGGCCTGCCGGGCGCATGGTCCACGATCCCAGTCGCGTTCTCCACCGGGGCCGGCTCGTTCACCACCACCGATCAGCAGGTGGGCAATGCCGCCCACCCGTTCATCTCGCAAAATGCGGCAACGCCGGGGGTGCAGCCGGTTACCGGTGACTTCAACGGCGACGGCAAGACCGACATCGCGCTGGTGGGCGGGCAAGGGTGGACGAGCATCCCTGTCGCCTACTCCAACGGCGACGGCACCTTCGCCGTCGCGACCGGGACGTTGTCGAACACCAGCTTCGGCGCGCGGGCGTCCGCTCCGGGGGCGCTGATGCTGGCCGGTGACTTCAACGGCGACCACAAGACCGACATCGCGGTGCTGCCGGGGAGGCCGTGGGACTTCGCCACGATCCCGGTGGCGTTCTCCGCCGGGACCGGCGCGTTCACCGTGACGGAGAGCACCGTGGGTGACTTCTCCGGGGACTGGGCAACCGAGCCCGGGGTGCAGCCGCTCACCGGTGACTTCAACGGCGACGGCAAGACCGACATCGCGCTGGTGGGCGGGCAGGGCTGGACCAGTATCCCGGTGGCCTCCTCCAACGGCGACGGCAGCTTCGCCATCAAGACGGACGGGCTATCGGACACCTTGTTCGCGGCGTGGGACGCCACCGCGGGCGTGCACGTGCTGACCGGAGACTTCAACGGCGACGGCAAGACCGACATCGCGCTGACCGCACCCGGGTGGGGGAGCGTGCCGGTCGCACTGTCCAGCGGTAATGGCACGTTCACGGTGGTGAACCAGGAGTCTGCCTTCGGCTCCTGGGCGGGCTCCGCGCCCGGTGTGGTGATAGTGGCCGGTGACTTCAACGGGGACCACAAAACCGACTTCGCGCTGGCCTTCGCCTCGTGGCAGGGCATCCCGGTGGCGTTCTCCGCCGGGGACGGCACGTTCAGTGTCACTAACGACGCGGTCCCGGGTCTTGTTCAATACCTGGACGGGCTTCCCGGCTACTCCGGCGACTTCGACCTCGTCACGTGCGCCAACCTCCAGCAGTGCCAGACCGTGGACGTCACCGGCGACGGCCGGGCCGACCGGATCGGGTTCGTCCCGGCCAACACCCCGATGGTCGGGATGGGCGGCGCGGTCCTGGTCGACTCCGGGCAGGGCTGGCGGCCCTGGGGCAACGGGTTCTGCCTCAACCCCGGCGAGACGTGCCAGGTCGTGCACGTCGGCGGCGCCGATGCCATCGGAGACGTGGTCCAGTTCGAGAACGACACTCCCCCCAACGGCGTGACCGGGAACGTGTACGTGGCGCTGTCCAACCCGGGCGCCCTGAGGTTCGGCTCGCTAAACCTGTGGGGCCAGAACCTGTGCCCGTTCCACGGCGAGACCTGCACCCTGGTCGACGCCAACGGCGACGCCTTCCCCGACATTCTCGACCACACCAACTCCGCCCGCCCCGGCGAGGGCAACACCGTCTACGTCGCCTACGGCCAGTTCACCGGCTTCGCCGCCCCCGTGCGAACAAGCTAGCCCCTCTTCCGCCTTCCGCCGAACGCCTTCGGGGCTCCGCCGGGCATACGACTGCTCCGCCGGTTACTCCGGCGGCAGCGAACCGCTACCCAAGTGCTAGCCATCTGTGTGCCGGCGGCGAACGTTAAAGCGGGCGGGAAATGGACGCCGTCGGCGTCGCTGTACGCCGTCTGGCAGGCGCGTGACCGACCGCCCGCCAGACGGCGTGAGCGGTCGCGATCGTCCCGGCGTCCGGCCCGTAGACTTCGGTCAGCCACGCGCACGCGTCCGGGGAGACTTCACCCTCCACTCCGACATCATCGCCGGCATCCAAGGTGCGTAGCATCAAAGACCAGCGGCCGCCGGGTCGACCGCTTGAGACCTCGCGGGTGCTGGAAATGCTCAGCTGTCGCTGGAGGCCATGCGGCTGCCGGGCAGCAGCCGTGCCACTTTCACACAGGCGGTGACGGGGGGTCTTTCTCAGGGTGGCGTGCTGTGTCCACTGTGGCGGTGGTCAGGCCGGGAAGGGCCGCAGCGAGGTGACGCCGGCGCTGGGGTGCACCATCGGCCGGTAATCAGCCCTGAGCGCCGCGACGATCGACGGTGGCGTTAGCAGCGTGACCACTGACCGCGTGCCAACCAGGACCGGTGCCCCGTAGCCCTCCAGCGACCACGGCAGCATCGAGCCGTCGCACAACAGCCCCAGCGCGCCCGCGTGGGAGATGATCACCCCGTCCGGCAGGTCGCCCGCAACGGCGATGCGCGTCACCTTGCGCCGGGTCCGCGATTCCACTCGTTCGGCGTGCAGTTCGATGTCCATCTCGGCCGCGCTCGGCCGAGATGAAAGGCCGCGGCCGGCTCGCCAGCTTTCCGCGAACCACAGATGATCCGCACGGCGGCAGTAGCCGCACGGACGGTGGCCGGCCGCCAGCGCGGTTACCTCATCGAGGAAGAACAGTGCCGTCCACCGGCCCGGTGGCATGACGTCCCGGTGCCAGCCGCGCCATTCGAGTACGCAGGAGATCCACATCTTGGTGCGCCACCTGGTCACGCCAAGCGTGCGGTCGGGTCGGTGAATGCAACCACGGTTACCCATCAGCATGCCGCGCGCAGGGTGCGCGACGATCTCCCCCGTGGGCAGGACCCGGTTCTGTAGTGGCATGCGTGACAGCTCTCAGGTCAGCTCGACGTCCTGGGCCGCCAGCACCAATGCTCGGACGACACCGATGACCGGTCCGGGATCGGACTCGAAGTAAGCAGAATTACATGACCCCGGTCGCCCTGACCACGGAGTTCATGCTAGCAGTTGGCGACACGCGATGACCGGACGGACAAGGTCATTAGATGGTGGACCGCTGCAGCCGTTATCGGCCGAGAGTTGCGACCTAACGCGTGGCTAGTACACGGATAGGGAGATATGAAGCGCCAGTTCCCCCACCCCGTTCATGAGGCGTTCGGCGACCCCGGCCCGTTTGATGCGGCAGCGGTGGGTAGCTATCGTGCCGCTGCTAGCGTTTGGCAGCTGACAGTCCGCCAACTCCCCTGAGGACGATACGCCGATGAGTCAGGCCGCAGTCGTGGTGAACCCGACCAAACTGGATGATGACGAGGCGTTCCGCAAGTCTGTCCGACGGGTGATGGATGACCACGGCTGGGATGAGCCGCTCTGGCTGGAGACGACGCCGGAAGATCCCGGCCGGGGCCAGGCTCAGTCGGCTGTGTCCGCCGGGGCTGATCTGGTGCTCGCTTGCGGCGGTGACGGGACGGTCACCGCGTGCGCGGAGGGCGTCGCTGAGACCGGGGTACCGCTGGGGATCATCCCGCTGGGGACCGGCAACCTGCTCGCTCGCAATCTCGGCCTGCCAACTGGCCTGGACGAGGCGCTCGTAGTCGCCCTCGGCGGCGTCCAGCAGCGGATTGACGCGGGCCGGGCGAACGGGACGCTGTTCGTCGTGATGGCGGGCCTTGGCCTGGATGCCAAGATGCTGAGCGGGACCAGCGAGCCGCTCAAGAAGCGGCTCGGCTGGTTCGCCTACGCGATCACGGTGCTTCGTCACCTGGGTGACCGGCCGCTGCGAGTGACCGTCAGCGCCGATGGCGGGCGTCTCCGGCGGATGCGGGCAAGCACCTTGATCGTCGGCAACGTGGGCTGGCTGCGCGGCGGGCTGCCGCTCCTGCCGGATGCCCGGCCTGACGACGGCCTGCTTGACGCCGTAGTGCTGATCGCCGGCGGACTGACCAGGTGGCTGGCAGTAGCTGCGGGCATCGCGCTGCGGCGCCCGGCTCAGGATGGAATCCACCGCGTTCAGTTCACCGAGCTGCAGGTGACGCTGGACAAGGCGCATCCGTGGGAGGTGGATGGCGAGATCATGGGTTCGACCCGTCGGCTCACCATCGTGGCCCAGCCAGGAGCCCTGCTGCTGCGGATGCCGCCAGAGTCGGCTTAACGCCGTGCACGGCGCCAGGGCCCCTCGGGGCGGCGGCCCCTGTACAGACGGCCCCGATGGTGGCACATCAACAGCGCGAGACGATCCTGGACGGTCACCACAGCTCATGACAACCCCGCATCCGGACGGCGCTGGCCAGCCGACGCAGCTCCTCGGGCCGACGGCGGAAATTGACTCCGGTCCGGAGGGCCCCGATGTCGGCGCGTTCTTCGACCTAGACGGGACGCTCGTCGCCGGATACACCGCCGCTGCCCAGATGAGAGACCGGCTGCGCCGCCGGGATCTCCGGGTCGTTGAGTTCCTGACGATCGTGGAGCTGGCGGTGCAGTTCCGGCTCGGCAGGCGCGCATTCGAGACCCTGATCGAAGGCAGTGCACTCACGGTCAAGGGGCGGCAGGCGCAGGTGGTCGACGAGATGGGGGAGCGCATCTTCAGGCAGTCCGTGGCGGATCTGATTTACCCGGAGATGCGCGAGATGGTCCGGGCCCACCAGCGTCGCGGCCATACCGTGGTGCTGAGCTCGTCCGCGCTGACTAATCAGGTGGCGCCAGTTGCGCGTTATCTCGGCATCGAGCACATCGTGTGCAACCGGCTCGTGGCTGATGGGCAGGAAGTACTGACCGGCGATCTCGAGCAGCCCGTGATCTGGGGCCCCACAAAGGCCAGCCGCGTGCAGCAGTTCGCCGCGGATCATCACGTTGACCTGGGGTCGAGCTATTTCTACGCGGACGGCGACGAAGACCTCAGCCTGATGTACCTGGTCGGCCATCCGCGGCCGACCAACCCGGAACCCGCGCTGACCAAGGTCGCCGTCAGCCGTGGTTGGCCCATCCTGCGGTTCAGCAGCCGAGGCGGCGGTGGCCCGCTCGGGGTGGGCCGCCGCCTGGCCAGCGCCAGTTCGGTCGGCCTACTGGCTGCCGTTGCGGTGGGCGTCGGGCTGGTGCGCCGCAACAAGCGCGCCGGGATCAACGTCCTGACCCGGTTCTGGCCCGGCACAGTCCTCGCGCTGAGCGGCGTCAAGCTGAACGTGACCGGCGCGGAGCACCTGACCGAGCGGCGGCCCGCAGTCTTCTTGTTTAATTCCCGCAGCAACGTCGACGTGTTCCTGGTTGCCGCACTGGTCAAGGACAACTGGACCAGCGTCGCCACGAAGGAAATCCAGGATGGCCGCGTGTTCGGTCAGCTAGGTAAACTGCTCGACGTCGCGTTCGTCGACCGCGAGCACCCAGGAGCCGCCGCACTCAAGCCTCTGGAGGCGGCCGCGCGCAACGGGCTGTCGATCCTGATCGCCCCCGAGAGGACTCGGCCGGATACACAGTCGGTGGGCCCGTTCAAGCGGACGCCATTCCTGATCGCCATGGCGACCGGACTGCCGATCGTTCCGATCGTGATCAGGAACTCCGAGTCGGTGGCGGGCACTAACACGCGAAGGCTCAATCCGGGTACCGTCGACATCGCCGTGCTGCCGGCCGTCAGCGTCAATGACTGGACACTGCGGAACATGCGGGACCGGGTCAAACAGATCCGGACGGCATATCTGGAGACCCTGGCCGAATGGCCGGCCGGGAAGCCGGATCCTGCGGGTCAGTCCGCTACAGAAGTCGACCGGCCGAGTCCGTCGGCGGTCCGGTGTGCCCAGGCCGGGCCGCCTATTGAACCGTTAGCCGCCTGGGGCTTCGCGGTACTTGGCGACGACGCTGGCCGGAACGCGCCCGCGCTCCTTGATGTCAATGCCGTTCTCCCGCGCCCAGGCACGGACGGCAGCAGGTCCAGGCAGATTCGCGAGGTCACGATAGTCAACCATCGGCGCAGCTCAGCGATGTCACCGCCGACTCGGGCGAGCCGTATCCAGGCCTCCTGGACGACGTCGTCAGCATCAGCGTGCGAGCCGAGCATCCGGTAGGCCATCGCGTGCAGGTAGGGGCGGTGCTCCGCGAAGGTGCACGCCAGTTCTTCGTCGCTCACGGGCTCCCCAGCGCTCGTGGTCACAGTCATCGCCTCTACGACGAGCGAGCCGCCTCGGACGTAACATGCCCGGTCCGTTACCTTCCGCCTGGCTGCCCCGTCGTAGTGCCGACCTACCCGGTCGCCGCTGGGGACCCGCCATCCACGGAGGAGAAATGACGGCATGAATAGCGACCGCGGCCAAGCCCTCGCTAGGTGGTGACCGCATCCACCTGCCGGCATACCCCGCTCGTCGAGTGCCCGCACTTCAAACGGGCGTTGGACGGTGAACCGGCAAGCCCGGCTATCGCCGACAGCGGACGCCGCGTCAAGCCCGCGCGATCCTGATCGCCGACGGGAGTGGCCTGCCGGTTACGCGCACACTGAGACCGGAGGCGTCGGCCTGTCGGCCGCAATCTCATAAACAAGGCTGGTCGTAACCGGTGCCGCGCCGTACCGCACACCCGGCGGCCCCTGCAACGGCCGGCTCGCGGATGGGCCGCGCTCGCGTGCCTGGCAGGTGCTGTCACAAGACCATGCCGGGCTACGACAACCTGGCCGGATTCGGTGCCGCCGGCGCCGGCCGCCCTTGATTCCGTGCCGGGCACGGCGTGACATCGTCCGGCGGAACTCCGCTGAGCCCGGAGGAGGAGCGGGCCGCGAGCCAGGACGTACAGCTGCGGGACGTCGTCGCCGAGGCCTTCCGGTTGCTGCCGACCGGTGCCGGGAGCATCCCAGGGCCGGGGCAGGCCAAGGCGAGGGAGTCGCGCCCCGAGATGTCGACTCCGTCGTGCAGGCCCTGTTCGACCTGCGCAGGGTGACCGGCGGGGACCGCGTTCCAGCCCTCGACTGGCTGTCCACGGGGCTGGCCACGGCCCCACCCGGCGACGGTGGTGACCTGACGATAACGGCGATGCGAGTGCGCGACCTGCTGCTGGAGATTGCCGTGCCCCTTGGCAGCGGTCAACCGGACTTCGCCACGGAGTCGGAGGACTCCACGCGGGCCGCGGCGCAATTCGCCACCGGGACCGCTCAGGTCGTGGGCCAGTGAGCGTCCGTACGAAGCGCAAGGTGGTTCGGCTCAGGCCGCCCGGGCGACCGCGCCGTGCCGGCCGATGCCGGCAGGCGACCGGGCAGATCCTGTAAGGTCCCCGCGGCGGTGACTAGGTGTCGGCCTTGACGAACTGCACGACGATGACGACCTGGCCGTCAGGGGTCTCCGTGACGGTGTACCAGATGGTCAGGCCGTCCGAGGGAAGGTAGAGGCGGTAAGCGCCTGGTAGCGGGTCTGCTTCGGGAAATGGGTCGGCAAGTGCCGGGACTGGTTCTTCGAACAGGTGGAAGATGGCCTTGTGGGCGGCGTTCCGGAGCGGTTGCGGCAATCCCTCGAGCTCGTCCCAGGTCTTGTCGGGGAAGCGGAGGACCCGGTCACTCACTGATTCCCCACGCTTCGGCCAGTTCCTCGCGGGTGAAGGTGCGGCCTTCCCCAGAGTCGGACCGGATGCGCCTGAGGGCTTCACGATCCCCGGCCTCACGCCTCAGGCGCCGGTTCTCAGCCCGCAGCGCGTCCAGCTCTGCTCGCGGGACCAGGACCATGTCTTCGGCATGCGCGGTCATGGGAACTCCTTACCGCCATGATGGCTGTTCATCGCCAAGTCTACTCATTACGCGTCCCCCGGCCTGGCGGCGATCGTCGCGACATGTCGTCGGAAAGCTGAAGCTAGCCGAGCCTGCAGGCGTAACTCAAGCCGCGGGGCATCTCGGCGGGTAACTTGCTGGTCTGTCCTGCGCCGGTGAGCGTCAGGAGCCTGGCCCTGGGGCCGGGGGAGGTCGCATCGGGAGTTTGACCTCTTGGTGTCCTGGGCGGCTGTGGCTGCCGCCGAAATTGCCCAGGTACAAGCCTCCGAGGCCGTCTTCGGCGACGACCGTCAGGGCGTTCCAGCGGCATCCAGCGATCCGGACCCCCGCCGGATTCCCGGCCAGACCTGACTCGTTCTCGAATTTCAGCCGCCGTAGCCGCCGGAGGCCCCGGGCCTTCGACGCCTGAGGTTGCGAAATGTTGCACATCGTGATAGGCGCGATTTTTAGCTCGAATGTCGGTGGTGCCGGTTACCTTCGAGACATGACATCTGCGGATGGCAGTGGAGTGATCACACTCCATGACGAGGGGCTGGCCCGGCGGCTCAAGGCCCTCGCTTGTACCGCGCCTCTTCATGATCTTGACGCCCGCAAAGTTCGCCTTGAATGGTGCAACGGAGGCGCCTACCAGATGGCCGAGATCGCCCTTCAGGCTATCGACCAGGTGACGATTGCCATGGACTTCGATCGCGGGGCTGGTCACGATGATGTCGTAAAACGCCTTCTGCCATTCGTCGCGGCCCAGGCGCCTGACCGCGAGGGTGGAGAGCACGCGCAGGTCGCGCAGTGGGTGCTCGACAACCTCATCAACGTGGGCAGCACCGACCGGGGGTTCCGCGTGCTGTACGGCACGTTCGGGAGGACAGGCGAGTACGAGCGCAGGGTCTGGGACTTCCGGCTGCTGGTGGAACTGGTCTCGGCCGACGGCGAAATCTACCTGCGTGCTTCTGACGAGGCGATCAACGTCCTAGTGGGAGCGCTCGACACGGACGTGGAATCGGCGCAGATCGCCGCCGAGGTGAAGCTTGAGAACCTAATCAAGCGCGGGCGGCTTTCCGATGCGCAGGTCGCCGCCCAGCAGGCTCGCTACCGCACCGTGCAGTACGCCGAAACCTTGCGCCGCAAGCTGGAGGCGACCAGGCGAGATGTCCGCTCTGTGGACTGGGAGGAAGAGGTTCCGGACCTGATCAACGACGCGCTGGTGCATATCGAGGACCGGTACCGGTACGAGAACGCCATCTTGACCAACATCACCCAGACGAGGGACGAGGCTGAAGATCCAGCCCGCAAGCTCAAGGCAGCTGAGCTGGTCGAGATTGTGGCGGACTGCATCCGGCGGCACACCCAGCTGCAAGCACGCCTGCAGCAAGCGGGCAGTACCTTCCGGTTCGAGCAGGACCGGCAGCAGTTCTCAGGTCACGCGCGGCGCGCGGTCGTGGACCTGTTCGGGCACCTGCTCGCCCCCACTCTTGACCTAACGGTGGCTCAGGCGGCTAGGCCGGTTGCGGCCTTCTTCGGCGGCGCGGCCGGGCTGACGCCGCCGCGGCTGCCCCGTCTTACGCACTTGATCGAGCAGCTCCTCAAGTCGCCCCAGGACAAGAACCACTTGCTGGGCGAAGTCCCGGAGCCAGAGCTGGCGCCGCTGCCGGATCCCGAGGTCTTCACCGACGAGCAATGGCATCGGGCGACAGAGCTTCTTGAGCTGCACGAGGTGCCGCGGCGGCTCTCCGGGCTTCTAGCCGACGCCCGCCTGCTTGACCCGGACCTGCCCTGGCTGGTCGCGCTGCTGGCCCTGCACGCGGTCTCTCCGGAGATCGGCGTCACCCTGCGCCACGGCAACGACCAGGTACTGCTGGCGGTCGATGACGGGACGCCGCTGCACGATCCGGAGTTCGGCGGTTCCGACCTGCTGGTGGGGGTGGCGCGACTCGGTGCGGCCGAGCCTGGCGGTCTTGCCGCTGATGACGCACTGAGGGGAGAAGCGGTGGCATGAGCGAGTCGATCTCAATCGAGGACATTGTCGCGGGCGCCCGGTTGCTGGCCTTCGGGCTGCGTCCGAAGCAGGTCCCGTCACGGGACCTGGACTATGCAGGCCTGGTGAAGCGGGCCGTCGAGGACGACGCCTTCCGGGAGCTGACGGACGCGATCGCGGAGGGACTTGGACTGACGGTGCTGGCCGTCTCAGCCCGCACGGGCATGGTCCTCGGTCCTGCCGAGGAGTCGGTCTTCGAGCAAAGGTTTGACGACTACGCGCGGCGGGCGATGACGGGTGAACGCCGGGACCTGGAGCGGGTGCTGCACGGCGTCGCGCATATCGCCGTCGCGGCGCTCGCCTTCCCGCGTCCTGATGACCTGGCCAGCGAGACTTACGTTGGCCGGGTGTCAGTTGAGCAGGTCGACACCGTGGTCCGCGAGGCATGCCTGATGCTGGCCACGCGGGCGGCGGAGGCTGAGGAGGCGGGCGACCCGCTGGACGACGCCCCTGAGCTGGAGCGGGTGTGGCGGGTGTACTCGCGGCGACCCGAGGCCATGCGCACCAAGGACGGTCGGCTCTCCCCGTCCACGACTCGTGGCATCATCAGCAAGGCCTTGAAGTTCCTGGCCGAGCAGGGGTTCCTGGCCAGGATGAGCGACGCGGACGGCGGCACTTACCGGACCACGCCGCGCTACCAGGTGCAGGTGCGCGAGCTGGCCGCCGGCCGGGCCTTCGCCGAGTTGCTCGCGCTCCAGGTGGTTACGGTGACCGACCCGTCCGGCAGCTTGCATATTGTCCCGGCGGGCGACGGGAGGAGCGGCGATGTATGAGCTGTCGCGCGTGCGGCTGCATGGCATCGGGCCGAAGGGCGCCCGCTACCAGGACGTCACCTTGGATATGCGGTGCGGCGAGGACGGCCAGACGTCTCCCGCCACGGTCTTGTTCCTGGAGAACGGCGGTGGCAAGACGGTCCTCGTCCGGCTGATCTTCTCAGTCATCCTGCCGGGCAAACGGCAGGTGGTGGGCACCACGAGCAGCAAGGTCCTGGAAAAGTTCGTCCTCGGGGGCGACGTCGCGCACGTGGCGCTGGAGTGGCGGGACGTCAAGACCGGCCAGCTACTGGTGACGGGCAAGGTGTCGGAGTGGCAGGGACACGTGGTGTCCGCTGACTCAGCCAAGCTGACCGAGCGGTGGTACACGTTCCGGCCCACTTCTCGGCTTGACCTGGCTACGCTGCCGTTCACCCAGGACGGCCGGTTCGTCAGCCTGGCCGGGTTCCGCGACCGCCTGTATGAGGCCCACGAGGCCGATCCGGCGCTGCAGGTCGTCGTCGAAAGGGTCCAGGCCGACTGGACCGAGCACCTCGACAGCCTGCGCCTGGACCCGGAGCTGTTCACCTATCAGCGCAAGATGAACGCGGGCGAGGGCGAGGCCGCTGACGCCTTCCGGTTCAAGACCAATGAGGCATTCGTGGACTGGCTGCTCACCGCCATCCTCCCGGACGAGGACCTGCAGGACTTTGGCGACACGGTGACCGCGTACGCCAAGTCGCTGGCCGAACGGGGAGACCTCGCGACTGAGCGGGATTTCGTCGCAGGGACGCTGGAGCGCCTCGGGCCGCTGGTTGAAGCGGCCGGCGAGAAAGCTGCAGCGGATGACTTGCACCGCGAGGCGGTGGCGGATGCCGAGCGGCTTATTGTCGCGCTGTCGGCCCGGGAGAACGAGGAGACCGAGCAGCACCGGATCCAGGCGGAGCTGCTCGGCATCGTCACTGACCGCGAGCGCAAGCTTGAGGGGGACTACAAACGGGTCACCTCTGTCATCGGGGAGCTGGAGCGCCTCGTCGCCAAGCTGCGCTGGGATGAGGCGAAGGCCAAGCGGCGAGATCTCGAGGACAAGCATGATGCAGCCAAGCGCGTGCTGGCCGCCTGGCAGGCCACCGGAATCGTGGTCAAATACCAGGCCACGCATGAGGCAGCGGAGACGGTTCGCGCGTTCATAGGTCAGCTGGAAGACGAAGCCAGGCCACTTCTTCATGCCCGTGACGAGTCAGCCCAGCGATTCGCCCGACTCCTGCTCGCAATGGCGAGTAAGGCAAATCAAGACGCGGACAGCTATGAAGCGCAGGCACAAGACTTGGCCGCGCCGATTCGGATAGCCAGCAGTGAGCGGGACGCCGCGGTCAGGAGGGCCGCTGGAGCGAAGACGACGATCGAGCAGCTGGACAAGAACATCAGCGCCGTCGATTCCGCCATTCGCAACGCGGTTTCCATGGGGCTCCTCGCCGATGGTGAGGATGTTGCGGACGCAGCCACCATGGCCGAGGAAGCCGCAGAGGAAGCGGATCAGCAGCTTACCAATACGATAGACGCGATCTCAGAGCTTGCGGTGACGCGTGGGCAGGTCGAGGGTGAGCATGGCGTAGCGCGTGCCGATCTGGATAGCAGGGCGCGTGCCGCAGAGAAGCTCAACGAGCAACTAACGGCCGCGCTTAGCCGGAGCGCCGACCTGACCGGGACAAAACGGCTTGTGGACCTGCTCGGAAGCGACGAGGTCATCCTCGACCAAGATGCGTGCACTCTCCTCGCGTTCCTTTCCGAGGCAATCGGCGCTACGACGGCAGAGCGAGATGCCCTCGGGGTAGCGGCGGCCAAGGATCAAGGCGCGCTGGACGCACTTGGCAGCGGAGGCCTGCTGCCACCAGGTGAAGATGTATCTAGTGCCTTGGACATCCTGAAGGGCGAGCGGATCGTCGGCTGGTCGGGCTGGGCGTACCTGTCTCAGATGCCGGCCGATGAGCGTGAACAGGCGATCGCGCGCCATCCCCACCTAATTGACGGCATTGTGATCAACTATGGAGACGACCTCGACCGCGCGCGGTCCTTCCTGAGCGAGGCCCGTCTACTCCCGCGAGCCATCATTGCCGTCGGGACGACCGCGACCATCGCTGACCTCGGCACGGAGGCGCCTGCGGGCATCGGGTTCATCATCCCGCCCAATCCCGCCATGTACGACGAAGAAAGCGCCGAGCGTGAACGGCAAGAGATCGAGTCCCGCCAGGAAGATCGCCACAGCCGCATTATGGAACTGGAGACTGCGATCGAGGCAGACCGGACGCTGCGATCGAAGCTCACCGATTGGCAGCGGGACTTCCCCGCGGGTGCACTCAGCCAGCTGGATGCTGACTGCCAGCAGGCGGTGAGGGACCAAGAGACGACGGCTGGACGCGAGCGGGAATTGCGCACCACGCTTAACACTCTGGACAGCGAGGCAACGGGCCTGCGCAGTCAGATTCCTGGCCTTCGCTCGCACGCGGCAGCGGCAAAAGGCAAGGCGAGCAGCCTGCGGGCATTGGCCGACGAGCATGGCAAGATCGCGGGCTGGGAGGACGAGCGCGTACAGGCCAAGGTGATCGCCGACGACGCGGAGCAAGAAGCATCCGCCCAGGGCGACCTAGCCGAGAATCTGAGAACTCGGCAATCCGAGGTGCTACGGGCCGCCGACAGCAGTCGGCGGAACGCCCAGAGCTATCACGCCCAGATGGCCGACGTCGAAGGGGGCGGCTCGGTCAGCGAGGCTAGGGCGGTACCGCAGGAATCCCTCGAATCCCTTCGGGCCGCCTACCGGGCAGCGGTGGAGGCATACGCGAAAGCTGAGATCGGAGCCGACCTGCGAGCCGAGGAAGCTCGACGAAGCAACGCAGAGTCTGAGGCGCGGGTCGCGCTCCAGAGAATTTGGCAACGAGGTTCGTGAGCAGGCAACGGACCTCCTCCTCACGTCGCAAGGCGGCGATGGCCCGGCCCGCTCGGAGGCGACAGCCGAGGTACAGCGCCAGGCCGAGGAGCTGCAGCGTCAGGTGACCATCGCGGTGGAAGATGTTGGCCGCTGCGAATCGGTATATCAGCGGTACCAGTCTCAGCCGCATTCAGTCGAGCCTTATGGGAAGCCAATTGACATCCAGCACGGTAAGCAGCTGGTTGAGGCGGCCATCGCGGATCGCCAGACGACCTGGGAGGAGTGGGAGGAGGTCAAGAAGCGCCTAGGGAGACTTTCTGGTC
Source organism: Streptosporangiaceae bacterium (assembly GCA_025935815.1). Taxonomy (GTDB): domain Bacteria; phylum Actinomycetota; class Actinomycetes; order Streptosporangiales; family Streptosporangiaceae; genus Trebonia. The sequence goes on along the minus strand of JAICUO010000007.1, from coordinate 6,600 downwards.
ACGTGAATGCCCTTGAACGCCTGATTGGCGACTTCGGAGCGGTCCGAGAATCGCTGTCTGTCATCGTGCCAGGAGTTCCCGGTCGTGAGGCCGGGCCGTTCCGAGGAGACGCTGAGGCCGCTAGAGGGCGCCGAGACGCCGTTCGCGAGTCCTGGAACGCCGCGTCAATGATGCTGGAGAACGCCACACGGCAGGTCCGTGGCCTTGCGGACCTGCTGGCGCGGCATGCCGCGGACCAGAAGTACGGGAAGGCGGACTTTCCTGTCCGGCAGCAGATAATCTCCGTCGAGCGCGAGCAGTTGTCAGAGTTCGCCGCCGAGTGGGAATCGGCCCTCAGGCCGCGGCTGCGGGTGCTCACCGATGAGCTAGAACAAATCGGACGCCATCGCAGCGCGATGATTGTGCGCCTGCAGGGGATGGTCAAGCACGCCTATACCCGGCTGCGGGCTGCACAGCGAGCATCGAGGCTGCCGGCCGAGCTGGGTGACTGGTCGGGGCTGGAGTTCCTGCGCATCTCCTTCACCCCGCCGGATGACGCGACCCTGGCCGAGCGCCTCGGCGAGGTCATCGATGAGGCGGCAGCGAAGGGCAAGGACAAGGAATCGGTCAAGCGCGATGGCCTGAGCATCCTGCTAAACGGCGTGCGGGCAGGCCTGCGGCCCAAGGGCGTCCAGGTCTCCATGCTCAAGCCGGACTCGGTGCTGCGCGACGAGCGGGTACAGGTCTCCGAGATAGCCGACGTGTTCTCCGGCGGCCAGCTCCTCACGGCGGCGATCGTCCTTTACTGCACGATGGCGTGGCTCCGGTCCAGCGAGCGAGGCCAGGCCCAGCGCCCGCACGTCGGCGTGCTCTTCCTCGACAATCCGATCGGCCGGGCCTCAGCCGGCTACCTGCTGGAGCTGCAGCTCACGGTCGCGAAGAAGCTGGGAGTGCAGCTCGTCTACACGACCGGCCTGTTTGACATGAACGCGCTCAGCGTCTTCCCGCTGATCGTCCGGCTCCGCAACGACGCCGACCTGCGGGCCGGGATGAAGTACCTCCGGGTCGATGAGGAGATCCGGCGGCGCCTACCGGACACGGCCGAGGATGACACGGGCATCGTGACCGCGAGCCGTGTGTTCGTCCGGGCCGATGGTCCCGCCTGATGACCCCGGAGAACAATGTGGCGCTATCCAGGCGTGCACGGCGCCTGGCGGACACGCTGTCAGGCTGGCCACGTCAGCGCGTCCAACTCGACGAGCTATGGCGTATCCTCGACCAAGCCGACCCCACGACGCGGACCGATACCCGGCGTCGGCGTACCCTGGCCGGGCTGATCACCGAGCTCGTCGCGGCGCAGGTCGTCGCCTTGCCCGCGGCTAGGTCGTACGACTACTCGGAACTGCCTGCCCTGCCGGGATTCCTCACGGTCCGGCGAGCCGTAAAGGCGAGCGCGGCGGAACGGCCGATCGTCTGGCACCCCGCCCTGGCCTGGGTCCCGTCGGCAGGCCTGACCCGCCCGCAGGCCGCCACTATGCGACGGGTGAACGACTGGCTGCACGATAGCCGGGATCCCCTCGTGGTACCCGGCCGCGAGCGTTCGCTTCAGGTATTCGGTGACGAGAAGATGCTGGACCGCCTGGCCGGGAGCGCCCTCTTCGGCCCAGGTCGGCTCACCATGGAACTCCTGCGCTGCCGCCGGGTCTCACCTCGCCTGCACTGCGAGCCGGCCGGGGATGGTGACCTGCTCCTCGTCGTGGAAAACAGCGACACCTTCGACTCCCTCCTAACCGTGCTCCGCGACCGGGGCGGTCATCGAGTTGGCCTGGTGGGATGGGGCGCGGGAACTGGGTTCGAGGCATCCGTGCTGTCAATCGCTGGCCTGGAGCGTCCAATCGCTGAAGTGCGGTACTTCGGTGACCTGGATGAGAACGGGCTGCGAATCCCTGCCAGCGCCACCATCCTCGCCCAGGGAGCCGGGCTGCCGGCAGTGAGTCCGGCGACCGGGCTCTATGCCGCGATGCTCAGGCTTGCGCATCGGCAGGCCGGGCAGCGGAAAGTGCCTATCGAGGCGGCAGCGGATTTGAGTACCTGGCTTGAACCGGCGCATCGCGAAACCGCAGTCAAGCTGCTATCGGCTGGAGAACGGCTGGCTCAGGAGGCGGTCGGCCTGTCCTACCTGCTTCGGCATCACGACTGGCTGGATAGCCTTTAGCCTGCCAGCGAAGAACGCCATCCTGCATCCTGCGGTGACATGTGATGCACAATGCTGGAAGGGCCGCGAAGCAGGCGGCCTGCGCGGCGCAGTGCCCGGCGGCGAGCCGCAGCCGCGGCCCGGCTAGCGCCGCCTGGTTACCCGTGTCGTCCGCCACCACGAGCGGCCCCAGCAGCGCGAATCGCATCCCGGCCCTCCCCGCGTGCAGCCTGCCGCCGGCCAGCGCACAGCCAGACGTAAACCCACTCACCCCAACATTAGGCCACGTGCCCCGCAAATGCCGCATATCTGCCACTGGGATGCAGCATCAATGCCACGCCCCGCGGCCATCATGGTCATGGAACAACGGACAGACGGTTCCGAGGTTCTCCCCACGAAAGACGGAATGCATGAAGAGGGTCCTTCCGGGCAGGCCCGTGATCAGGGGAGCCGCCGTCTTCGCCGTCGACAAGGGTGCTGGGTGATCTCAAACCAGTTGCGCCCAGCGGGAAACTGGACCGGAAATGAAAGGACGAACCGCAGTGAAGAGATCCTTTAAGGTGGCCACCGTATTCACCGGAGCCGCCGCCTGTGCCTTCGGTCTAACCCCGACGGCGGTGGCAGCTCCCGTGGGCACAAACATCCCCGACCTCGCGCACAACTGCACGGGCGTGAGCCCGTCGGCGGTTCATCTCTACTACCCGGCATCCCACCATCATCCAACCCCTGCATGCGTCTTGGCACCTGCGGGATCAGTGCAATCTCTCAATCCGCCAATAAGGTTCCAGTCTTACTGCGGGGGTGCAGCCTCTGGCTCATTCCTCATCAACGGCAGCAGGTGGGGGCACTTTACGCGCGGCAACAAGAAGCACAACTTGTTCAATGTCGTCATCAGCGAAGTCTTTGTCTCAAGAATTAGTACTGCCGGGGCCGTGAACTGCCCGGCTACGTAGCGAAATGGATACAATCGGGAGCAACGGGTCGTCTGGCAGGGCTCCAGGCGAGGCACCGGGACCGCGTCCTGACCCGGTGTTCGTGCTGTGCATGGGCCGGTCGGGGTCGACGCTGCTGCGGTTCCTGCTGGACGCGCACCCGGAGCTGGCCTGCCCGCCGGAGACGAGCATGCCCGCCTTGTGCGGGCAGCTCGCGGTGGTGTGGTCACTCATCGAGGGCGCGCCGCTGGCGGCCGAGCGGGATACCGCGCCGCCGCGGGTGCCGGACGCGGCGGTGGCCGGGATCCGGCGCATGCTGGATGAGATGAGCGGGTCCTACCTGGCGCGGCGGGGCAAGCGGCTGTTGTGCGACAAGAGCCTGGGCTCGGCGCGGTTCGCCGACCTGCTGACGCAGATCTACCCGGGCGCGCGGTTCCTGTGCCTGTACCGGCATCCCATGGACGTGATCGCATCCGGCCTGGACGCCTGCCCGTGGGGGCTGAACGGGTACGGGTTCGACCAGTACATCGTCGGGTCGCCCGGCAACGCGGTCCTGGCGCTGGCCCGGTACTGGCTCGACAACGCCGCGCTGATCCGCGAGGTGGAACAAGAGCAGCCGGAACGCTGCCACCGGATCCGCTACGAGGACCTGGTCGAGGACCCTGAAGAGGTCATGCGGCAGGTCTATACGTTCGTCGGCGTCCAGCCGGCGCCGGGGGTCGCGCGGGCGTGTTTCAGCGAGGAGCGGGAGCGCTTCGGCCCGGGCGATCACAAGATCTGGGCGACGTCGCAGGTCAGCGGCGACTCGGTAGGCAGGGGGGAATCGGTCCCCGCCGGGCTGATAGCGCCGCCGGTCACCGAGGCGATCAACGAGCTGGCCGCTGAACTGGGCTACCTGCCCGTCGACGACGGCTGGGGGACTCCGGGCCGGCCCGCCGACCCGCGCGTTCCCGGCACTATCCGCGGCCGGGCAGCGCCGTCCGCCGGCGGACCCGCACCCGGGTCCGGGTCGCTGGAGGAATGCCTGCGGTCCCGGATAGCGGGCGCCGGCGGGCAGCTCGCCAGCGAGCGGGAGCCGTGCGCGGCCGAGAAGTTCCTGATCGTGTCCCGCGCTGCGACCGGCGGCGGCGAGACGCAGTGGCTCGTCGACGCCGCCGCCCGGACGATCACCGCCGAAAGCCAGGCGGACGAGGACGAGGCGGAGCAGGACGACGTCACGTGGAGCGTTCTCGGCTCTCCGCAGGCATGGCAGGCGGTACTGAACGGCCAGGTCAACCTGCACGCCGCACTGCGCCACAACGACCTGCGCTACTGCCCGGCAGGCACCGACAGCGAAAGCCCGCTGGTCAGCCAGGCCCGGATCGCGATGCTCGCCGGACTGCTCGGCCTGAGCGCATGGGCGCCCGCGGACGCCGCCCGCCACGGCGTTCCGCTGCAAGGCACCGTGACGGCCACGTGATGCCCGCGGCCCGCACCGCCGGCCTCACCCCGGCCGGCTCGCCCCAGCCTCGTGACCGCCCGGCAGGGCCTGCCGCCCCCGCCGATCACGCCTCCCATGCTCCGGTGATCGTGCTGGCCCCGGCGTACTGCGGGGCCAGCACGCTCCGCTCGCTGCTGGAAGGCCACCCCGACCTGGCCTGCACGTCGGGCACCGGCCTGCTCCCGCTATGCGAGCAGGCCATGGCGACCTGGCGCAACGCCGATCGCCGACCGTCCGGCCCGCCGTCCGCACTGGCCTTCACCACCACCCGGGCGCTAGCAACCAGCCTCATTACCTCGATCCTGGCCAGGGAAGGAAAGCGACGCTGGTGCGAGGTGGCCGCCGCGAGCCCGGAGGCAGCCGAGGCATTCCTGCGCCTGTACCCCGGAACCCGGTTCCTGTGCCTGTACCGCGCCTGCCCTGGCGTCATCCGCGCCGCCCTGGACGCCAGCCCCTGGGGCATACCCGACCCAGTACTCGCGCCGTTCACCAGCAGGTACCCCGCTAGCACGGTCGCCAGCCTCACCGCCTACTGGGTCATGCACACCAGCGCCCTGCTCGCCTTCGAATGCGAGCACCCGCAGTCCTGCCTAAGGATCCGGTTCGAGGACCTCACCCAGGACCCGCGGGCCGGGGAACGGATAACATCCTTCCTCGGCCTCGCCGGCACGCACGGCCGGGCAATCCCCGCAGGGCACAATGAGCCCGAGCCAGCGCCCCCGGAGCACCTGATGCCGCCCGCGTTGCGGGCACAGGCCAATGAACTGCTCCGGCAACTGGACTATCCGATCATGGCAGCAGGCCAGACGCCATAAGCCGAGGGCAAGCCGCGAGGGCGCCGCAGGACCTGGCGGCGGGAGGCGGTTGCGATGACGGAGGCACGGAGCTGGGGCCAGGATACCGTTCGGGCACCTTGCTGACCTGGTTGCGGGCGACGGTGAACAGCCACGCGCCGGGGTTGCGGACCGGCTGGCCGGAGGCGGACAGCAGGGCGACGAACGTGTCGCGGACGACGCCGTCGGTGTCCACCAGCGACTGAGCGCCCTTCTGCCAGACCCCCGGATCCTTTGGCAGAAAGGCATTTTGCGTGCTCGGCAGGCGTGTCGGCGACGGTGGTGAGCCACGCCGTAACGGAAGGTCCACCCGCATATGTTTCGCCTTCGCCAACGACTGGCTGTCCAACGGCCGGCGCCGAAGGCGACCTGATGCGGCAGTCCGGCTGGAAGACCAGGTCGATGGTCGACCGCTACGGCGCCGACATGGCCCAGCAGCGCGCCATCGAAGCCAAGCGCCGTGTGGGCGACTTGCACTGACGCGACTGGATACAACGTGCGGCGCGGTCACGTGACTCATGTGACCGCGGCGCCGCTTCTGGCGAACTGAGGTGGCTGGCTAGGCTTTGGTTAGCTGGCATGATCTCGAAGGTTGAGCCGCCGCCCGGACGTCGGCGCCGCGCGCCGAAGGCCCGCACCCGCGGGGTGCTCCCCTGAGCCCACCGCAGTCGCGGAACAGACAGCAAAACCCCAGGTCAGCCAAACGCAGTGAAGCGCCACGTGAGTGGACTCTCGCGCGACGAACAGTTGATCTGTGCTCCTGCAATGACATTGCCGGAGTCCCGCGCAAAAATCACGCGAGTTCAGGTCTGGTCCGCGGTGATTGTTACCATTCCGCAATCTTGACCTGACTTGAACCCACATGGCCCTGACCTGCGGAAATAGTCTGAATTTGACTCCAGCGAAGTCGAGTCCCATGGGCATATCCGCAGGTCAGACGCTGATCACGATGTGTCCGAGGACCAAGTCGAACCATTCGGGCATGTGTTCCGCACCGCGCTGACCACCGAGTTCGTGCTTGACGCCGTTGGCGGTGCACGTTGACCAGTACCCACAAGGCGATCAGGTGGTCAACCGCGGGGGCCGTAATCTGCGTCGCCGTGGTCGCTGCGGTGGTGTCGTACGAGCATGGTTACGCCCTGGTCCGGGCGCACGGCGAGACGGGGTGGACGGCGCGACTGA